>MZXQ01000096.1 GCA_002926195.1 Candidatus Methanomarinus sp. HR1
CTCCATTTCTACTATCGATTGCTTTTCCTTTAAGTACTCCATATTCTTTTAATGTCATGATATTCCACCCTGGATGCTCTCACAAACTGCTTAGAGCATTATATAGTATACACTATATCCTCTATAATTATTTGTAATATTATATTAGTATACCTATGAAAAAAATTATATTGCACATGTAAATATCTATAGATATATCTAATTATACTACTCCGCAAGTGTAATTTGGAACTCAATATGACTGCCACAGAGGTCACAGAGAGCACAGAGAGAGGACTTGGGGGCGGAAAAGACATCTCTGTGATCTCTGTGTACTCTGTGGCAGAAAGTTACAAAAAACAGATATGGTTTAGTATAGATGAACTTCATGCGTGATCGGTTAAGTCCTCCATTCATCCATTAATCTTTTCCGATTTACATTCGGATCAAGCGCTTGACTTTGATAAACGTCAAATAGTTCCATAAGGTCTGGATCAATACCCGAATAATCAAGAATAGCGTCTAAAAGTCTATGTGCTTTTTCAGCAAATATAGTCGCCCATCTCAAATGGGTATATCTTGGCGCATTTTCGAGATTGGCCGAGTAAACCAAAAGGTATACACGTCTTGATATTATCAGTGTTAATATTCCCACCCACAAGAGTGCTTCTATTATATGTGGATTTGAAAAGGGCAAGATGTCAATACCATATCTGCTTTTGAGCTCTTTAAAAATCAGTTCTATTTCCCATCTTGCTGAATATAGAACTGCTATATCCTCTGCATCAAGCCGATCAGTTGGAATGTTTGTGATATAAGTATGATATTTTTTTTCTTCTGCATTATAAATCGCTACCATACGAAATTGTTTTACATCTCTTTTTTGCTTCCCCTTATATTTTCTACGATTGAACTCAACTTCTACATCAGCATCAATAACTTGCCTTTGCAGGTCATCTATGACCTCACTTACTTTTTTTCCCACGATATCTATAGAACGTCCACGACACGTACGGTTATTTCTTATGATAAGCGGATCAACCTTACCTTTCAGCCTACTGACAAAGAATCCACCATTTTCATCAATACGAGCGAAGGTATTGTGCTTATAAAATCCAAGATCTATTAGTAGTACAGCAATTCCCGTTTTGTCCCCCACTGCATTTTTTTGATCTTACTTATTGAATTTTTAGCCGTGGATTAGGCATGCAGAAGGTATAAATTGTTCAAAACACAAATCACTTGATTAATATAGTTTAAATCACACGAAGGAAATCACCGAAAATACTATACCCACCAGTAGATGGGTGGCACAATCAATTTCATCCTTAGATCACGTATTTTCAAAGGCACATTGCCAAATTTTTCATCAAGATTGAGTTGGGTCTTCAAGAATAACCAAGCGTTCCATTTTAAATCCATAAAACAGTGCTCTTAAGATATCTTCCATCGAATCAAACTTATATCCGTAAAATAAAGGTATCCACTTCAAAATCATGTAAGTTACCCTTAGATTTGAAGTGGATACGAAAATCTTTATAATAAATTGCTTGATAAACTTCTCACCCGCTGGAGCGACTTGATAAACTCAGAGCTTCAAGATACATGGAACATTGAACTCATTGATAACCAGAGCAAATTTTACAACATATATATAGATAATATCCTCAGAAGAAATGACAGGGATAAAGTAGCAGTCATCATATCAGATGGATTGCGATACGAAACAGCAGTCGAACTAAAAGATGTGATCAACAAAAGCACAATAGGCACTATCGAACTAAAAGCAATGGCAAGCTCACTTCCATCATACACAAAGCTTGGAATGGCAAGTTTGCTTCCGCATAATAAGCTCGAATACAGGAACAATCATATATTTGTAGATGGAATTGATTCGGAGGGAACTGAAAACAGGGGTAAGATCCTGTCTGATCGTGTCAGCGATTCTAATGTATTTAAGTTCGATGAACTTAAGGCGCTAAAAATAGACGATGCAAGAAATGAGACCAAAAAAAGGGTTATTTACATTTATCACAACAGGATTGACGAAACGGGAGATAATAGATCTTCAGAACATAATGT
>MZXQ01000328.1 GCA_002926195.1 Candidatus Methanomarinus sp. HR1
ATCAAGTATACCTATCATATTTAGCAGTGTACTTTTACCTGAACCCGAAGGTCCTATAATAGCTAAGAACTCTCCCTTTTCAATATCAAGGTCTGTTCCATCCAGAGCTCTCACTTCCACACCGTCTCCATATATCTTGGTTAGATCCCTTATCTCTATTTGTTTATTATCAGACACTATGAATCGCCTCCACTGGGTCCATTTTCGAGGCCTTACGGGCTGGCTGGATACCAGCAATAAGATTGATGATCATGGAAAAAACTCCGGCTATAATAAAGTTCTGCGGTGTCATTAACAGCGGCAAATGATCCAGCCCGAAATACATCTCAGGAGGTATGGGGATAGTAATTGATACAATCACAAGACATAATATATACCCGATCACAAACCCGACCAAAACGCCTATCATTCCGAGGATACCTGCTTCAAGCAGAAAGATGCAAAGTATGCTTCTTTTAGTAGTTCCCATGGCAAGCAGCATACCGATATCACCTACCTTTTCCATAACTATCATACTTAGAATATTAGCAATACTAAATGCTGATATGGAAAAGATCATGATATAGAAGATTATCATGAACTGTTTCTGCATATTGATCATAGTCAATATTTCCGAATTTAATTCCATCCAGCTCACTGCATCATAATCTGTTTGTTGGTCTATCGTGTTTGCAAGTGTTTGCGCCAAATAGATATCTGATACCCTTATCCCGATCCCTGTAATTATATCACCGGCATTATAGAGGTCCTGGACTCTTCTTAAATTGCCATATGCTGATGTTTCATCTGCCGGAGTCCCTGTACGTATGATGCCTGTGATCTTAAAATTAGTTGGACTGGAACCAGGAACCTGGGCAGTGACAGTATCACCGATATCCACTTCAAGGTTCTGTGCCAGTTTTGATCCCAGGATAATGTTATCACCTGGTATTATCAGGGATTGTAACTCACCGGCAACCATATCCTTTTCCATATTCATGACACGGTCCTCATTTTCAGGAACAATCCCTGATATTATTATTCCCTCTACATTATGTCTGTACTGCAGGGCAGCTTCGCCCTGATAATAAGAAGAGACTGCGATAACACCTTCTTGCAGGGTTAAATAATCCTCAAGTCCGTGATATAGATATATCTCATCTTCATTCTCTTTTGGAAAAACGGTGATATGGGCCTGTTTCTCTACAGTAGTATCAATGAGATTATCCATAAATCCGCTAAGCATTGAGGTAATGACAATTATTACTGCAACAGACAGCGCTACTGCTATAACCGAAAAAAATGTCTGGCGGCGGCGTGAGCTTATATGACGAAAAGCAATGCTCATCTCGAACATAAGAGATTTACCTCCTTTGTATCATTCATTACTTATCGCCTCCACAGGATCAAGTATTGAGGCACGTCTTGCAGGGTATATACCAGCGACCAGGTTTAGTAAGAAGGTAAATAAGACTATCAAGACCGCATCC
>MZXQ01000327.1:0-1085 GCA_002926195.1 Candidatus Methanomarinus sp. HR1
TCTTTTTCTCCTACTTCCTTACTCTCCAGTTCCTTATCTTCGGTATCTTCCTTTGCAACTGCTACTTCACTCTCACCGGACTCAGATAGTTCCGGAGCCGGATCAGGTATTGCCTTAGCATCCAATTCTTCCTCCGGGTCCTTCCTGGTTATTATTACACCATTGGGTGCCTTCATAGCACCGTCCACTCTGGCATCCTCGTGGATGATGATCGTGCGGCCGTTTATCTCGCCCAGAATATGAGTGTTTTTATCCACCTGTATGTCTCCTCTGGATACAAGGTTTCCGTGGATCGTATTTTGCTCCTGTATAGTGATCCCGTTTGTAGTTTTAATACTTCCGAATAAGGTATTATTACTGCCCATTACTAATGAGACCGCCCTGATATTTCCCATCATCCTGCAGCTGCTGCCTATCACAGCTTTATCAGGCACTTTAATAGTGTCCAGATCAATCTTTGATCCACCAGGTATCACTAATAGCTTATCCTGATCAATATCTTCATTATCATCTTCAAAGAGCTCATTCAATACTTTTTCAACCTCTTCGTCCTTCCCCATCCTGATTAATTCTGTAAGGTAAAGGAAAATATAGAGTATCACAGGGACCGGACTCCTGACTACAATCATACCCTTAGTGTGAAATCCACCCCCTATCTTTACGTCCTTGCCGATATCCATATCACTCCCAACAACTAATCTGCCACTGATATCAACGAAATCACCTATATAAGCATCATTCCTGGTTCTGACATCACCTATTATCCTGGACCACATATCAATTCGAATATCATTTTCTGCAATAATATTGCCGTTTATTTTAACCCTTTCCCCGGTAATAACCATATCTGCTATAATACCAAAACCCAGATCAGAATGGTTGCCAATAATAGCTCCACCATCTACTACGATTGAATGTTCTTCCATTTTGGTATTATCAGGTACTATTAATGTTTTTAACAGTTCTTCCATTAAAGGTATGCCCCAGAGTAGTCTGCTATAGTTAATATCGAGAGAATATAAAGCATTTTCTGAATATGATGTATGGAACAAACGGAATGAACGCTGGATATGCAGGTGCATTCT
>MZXQ01000327.1:1097-3025 GCA_002926195.1 Candidatus Methanomarinus sp. HR1
GGAGGTGAGTGTATCTGCGGTTTATTTGCGTAGATGGCTGCATCACTTCATTTTCTTATACACCAAAACACCCAGACAAACCAGGATAACAAGTACACCAATAACTATTATTCCCACATAATTCCCAAGCTTTTCGGAAGTAGATAATCCAGGGAAGACATTGACCTTCATCTTCACAGTGTCTGATACCTTTTCATGACCGTCAACATCTTCATATTTTATCTCACTGTTTATCCCGTACATTTTTGAAGTAGCAATATCATCTACTTTTATGTTAAATATGGCCTCTGCACTACCACCGGGAGCCATAAACCCTATAAATGCCTGATCATCCGTAGTACTGAACGGATCAGATGTACTTATCCTGACAGTTGCATCCCTTACCGGCAACTCACCGATATTTTTATAAATAACATTAACCAGTCCTTGCTCTCCTGCTCTTAGTGTACCGCTCACATTCTTAACTTCAAAATCAGCCTCTTGTTCCACAAAGACAGGCAGAGTAATATTCTGGCTTCTTATCTCATACCACAATCCGACTTCCATATCAGTAATACCAAGGTCAGTCTCATCCTCACCATCAAGCTGAACATTCTCTTGATACCCATATAACAGATTCAACAATAACGGATACGGACCGGCAGGTGCATTGTTGGCGATCTCAATTGTGAACATCACAGGCTCTTCGGATTGCTGGCCTGATACTAATGTACCTGCTTCCTGCTGACCTGATTTAACCTTTACACTGGGGTCTAATGATACAAGAGTAGCTATTATACCAATAGCTGTGGTTTTTTGAGCTTCATACTGCATTTCAGTCTGCTGGAGTTTCTGTTCTGTTTCATCAACAGTATCAATACTTTTTTCAGATTTAAAGCCTGTAATAATGCCCTTATTCATAATATTAATAACCAGGGTAACCGTATCACCCCGCGAGAATTCACTATCACCGAGAACTGATATACTCAGATTAGGATAGCCGTATACTGTATAATAATTACTGCCTATATCAAAATATTCAGGAATAGCTGCCTGTGCAGGTACAACTAATAGTAAAAATAATGATCCCAGGATAAGCAATCTTCTGCTAATGTTAATTCCATCCTTTCTTTGTGTTTTATCCATGTCAATTCCTCTCTAAAGTCTCTTCAATCAAATTTATTCTTAGTTCGTATACTGTTAATAATCAAGTATATTATCACAATAAATGCTCCAACTACTGCGATCGTGAATATTCCTATTTTTTCGGTGGCCTTTTGTATCGGCACATTTACTTTCAGGTTGTCAGAAAAAGCCGTTTCACCATCCTCATCAAAATATTTTATTTCACTATCGATCCCATAGTTCTTTATTACAGCATCCGTATCTGAATATATATCAAATAATGCTGTCTTGCTCTCGCCCGGTCCTATCGTACCCATATTAACTACCGACTGTTTGACACTTAGCGGACGCATTACTACCACTCGTGCATTAGCATCTTCAACTGCAGTTTCTCCTGAATTTCGATAAGTAACTGTTATATTATGACTCTCTCCTGTCACAAGACAACCTGCTACATCGACTACCTCAAATTTAGGTGCTGCTTTAACGAAGATAGGAATGATCAATGTCCTGTTTGCAGTAGTATAAGAAGTGATATGGTCCAAACTGGAAAGACCATAACGAGCTACATCATTTTTAGCCATTCTGATCTGGCTCTGATACTCATACAATAATGGTAGCTGGAGATAATAAACACCAGCTGGTGCCTCATTTGATATGGTAATAGTATATATTAGCTTATCTTCAGGCAGCTCTCCGGGGAAAAGTTCTTCCATATATTGTATACTGGTATTTGGTTCCACTTTAATATAAGGTGAAGGAGAAAACATCTCAACTTTGATCCCAAGTGCTGTTGTACGGCGCGTTTCATATTCCAGTTCTTT
>MZXQ01000327.1:3062-4128 GCA_002926195.1 Candidatus Methanomarinus sp. HR1
TGTGCAGTCTCACCGCGTTCAAATTCGGAATCACCCATCAGTGATGCATATATCTCCGGTTCACCATAACTGTCATAATAATTCGTACCAAAAACATAGCCTGGCTGCATATATTCCCTTTCAGCTAAAGCTGTTGATATAGCTGCGGTATATAAAATAGTAATAAAGATCAATATAAAGACTGTATAAAATTTATTTTTCTTACTGTGACTCAGATTGGTGTTGAATTTGATCATTGAATATTCACATCCGTATTTTTTTTATCCCGCCAGTTATCCAATATTATAATTATTGCAGGGAAAACAACAAAAGTAGCAAGAAGTGCAAGTGCTACATCCATAAGTGTAACTATACCAAAATTCCTGGTCATAGAAAAAGGTGATGCCAGAAGTGAAGAAAAACCAAACAATGTCGTAAGTCCGGATGCTACTATAGCTTTTCCGATTTTTTTGCTGGCTAAACGCATGGCATCAAATGAGTTTATACCTTTACCCTTTTCTTCATAATAACGTTCCATCATGAGTATTGCATATTCTGATCCTACTCCAAGTATTAATGCACCAAGTGTAACGGTCATAGGTGTGTACTCAAGTCCTGTGTAATACATGATCCCTCCGGACCATCCGATCACCATGAACATAGTAGCCACAGGAGCTATTGCTTTGATAAAGTCGCGATATAATACCAGCAGTCCGAAAAATACTAATACAAGCCCGAATAGTGTCATAGCGATTCGACCGGTCGTAAGAGCTGAGATCACCATAGTGAACACCACTGAATTACCTGTAATAGTAACATGTGCTCCGGGCGGCGGCGGCATCCAGGAAATATCATCAGAAACGATACCAACAAGTTCTTCGACCCCTTTAAGACCAATATCTCCAATAGCATTTCCTATCCCAAGATTCAGTAGAAGCATGTTCTCGCCATGGACATACCTATCCTTTTGTGCCTGAGGCATTTGATCATACAGGCGTTTAATATCAGCACTATTATCAGGTATTACTCCACCGTTCATTGATTTGATTATCGGGACAATACTTGCCGCATCATAAATATTAGATCT
>MZXQ01000327.1:4166-4326 GCA_002926195.1 Candidatus Methanomarinus sp. HR1
ATAAGATTCAAAGCATCAGTTCCGCCTGTAATACTACCCAGGTGCTGGAGGTCGATCAATGCCTGCATATCAGGAGGTACAAAGGTAGTCACATCTGTTTGAATAGGTACCATGGTATCTACATACAGACCTGATATACATAATAATCCTGCAATTGATA
>MZXQ01000112.1 GCA_002926195.1 Candidatus Methanomarinus sp. HR1
GTCATTCCAATCAGTTACCACCATCCCATATAGATGCACCGGATGTAGAAGCAGAATTCTTAAGCGGAGATGCACCTGTAGGATCAAATATGACATTTAACAGGGATACGATCATCTTTAGTGGATTCTATGGTAATGAAACCGGTAATAGGGAAGTATATTCAAAACATGCAAACCTTGACCCTGGCGGCTATCCCGGATTAACAGGTCTCCAGCGTGATTCTAATAAGGTCTGCTACAACTGCCACAATTCTCTAATTAGAAAATACGGTGAATATAGAAAGAACAACTGGGAAATCCAAACAAGTATGAACTACGAACTGATGACCAGCGGAAGTTGTGAAAATCTTTGTCACCAAAACCAGTTAGCAGAAGCAGATCCTCATATGGTTGAAACAACACGGTGTACTGACTGCCATACTATTTATGCAGAAACAAACAATCCCGGGATCAGGCATAATGAATGGTTATTTAATTATGATGATCTTCCCGGTAACTACGGCCGGGTTCCTAATATTGGTGATATGCTTAACCAGAGTGCACACCGCAGGATGGTAGAAGATTTGAGTGACCATCCAAGCGATGATAAAGGATGTCTGATATGTCACAGTATGGTGGATGCGGAAGTATCATATGATGCATCTCAGTTGACTATTACTATACTGGATGATACAGGCACTCATGGCTGGAACTCAGAACCTTCCTGCATAGGGTGCCATCCCATTAATGGTTTAGGAACCGGACCTATACCGGACCCTGATAATCATAGTGGAATTATTATACTTGATAACAATTCAGAATGCCTTGGCTGTCATAGTAACAGTGAAGGACATGGCCATGCAGTTGGGAAAGGAACTTATCAAAACTGGAATAAATGGATTGACCCGTTATCAGATGGAGGGATTGAAGTTACCACCACTGAACTGCAGGAAGCAATTCATCACTGGTTAGAGAATATTACAGTTAATGGACATTTATTATCTACCCAGGACCTTCAAGGGATTATAGCCAAATGGTTATTATAAGGTTTTTATAGTATATCAAGTATAACGATATATCGAAAATGCTCACTTCGTTCACATTTTCTAATCTTCGGCTCTTTCGAGAGCCTCAGTCAATAAAATCCGACCGGAGGGAGGATTTTATTCTAACCTGAATTGTTGTATTTCATTGATCAATGCCTGGAAGGTAAACTCCTTTGGACTAACATCGACTAAAATTCCGTATTCTTTTAATGTATCAGCCGTAGGATGTCCTATTGCTCCCACAACAACCTTCCGGTCATTTAGAGTAGTTATAATCTTATTCCTTACATCAAGTTGCGAAGTCAGGTCTATTAGATTTCTCACCATCATGGAACTGGTGAAAACAATAGCATCTACCTTTCCATCAAGCATGGATTTGATCATTTCTTTTTGTTTATTATTGATCTGTGGTCTGGTGATCTCATACACCTGTGTTTCATAAACCGAAGCATTGGCAGCTTTAAGCCCATCTATCAGTATAGCTGCTCCATGCGAACTTCTGGCAATATCTACTACTTTGCCACTCACATCCTTTTTAATAGCTTCTACAAGGATCTGCGAACTATAGGATTTAGGTACTAATGTAATATTAATTCCCTGGTCATTTGCAGCATCACTGGTCCTGGGACCTATGGCAATGACCTGACACCTGTTTAAAGCTTCAATGAACTCTACTCTTTCTGATCGATCAGGTAATTTATTTAGTGTATGATCTATCCCGTTAGCACTGGTAAATATAACAATATCCGATTTCCCACTAAGTACCCGTGAGACAAAACCATCGAAATGCTCATCTTTTTTATCCTGTATCTCGATCATAGGAATTGAAATAACATCAAATCCCGCTTCCTTGCACAATTGGATTGAATCCTGTTCATACCGGCCGGGACGCATAATGACTAAAGTAGGTCGGGATTTATCAGGTATCTGTTCGCCCAGTTCATCGTGAAGTTGTACGACATCCCCTATTACAGTTATTGCCGGGGCTTTAACTTCTCTTTTATTTGCCAGCTCTACGATATTTTCCAGTGTACCCACAGTGGTTCTCTGGTCGTAACGTGTACCTTTTTCAATTAAAGCAACAGGTGTGTTGGGATCTTTACCGTGTTTTATCAATTCCTTCACATTGTTAGAAAGCATACTGACACCCATTAGAATAACAATAGTCCCATCGGACATTGCCAGAGCTTCCCAGTTAATAGCAGAATCATCTTTAGTAGGGTCCTCATGTCCTGTTACAAAGCTTACCATACTGGTATGGTCCCTGTGGGTAATGGGTATACCTGCATAAGCCGGTGCGGCAATAGCTGAAGTGATGCCAGGTACTACCTCTACTTCGATACCTGCACGTACAAGTACCTGTGCTTCCTCCCCGCCGCGTCCGAATATGTAGGGATCACCGCCTTTAAGCCTGACTACTTTTTTACCCTCATGGGCTTTTTCAACAAGAATCCGGTTGATCTGGTCCTGTTTAAGTGTGTGACTACCTGCATATTTTCCTGCATCTATCTTTTGTGCACCCTGGGGCATACTTGCAAGTATCTGCTCTCCCGGAAGCTGGTCATATACTATCACATCAGCTTCTTTGATAAGTCTGTATGCCTTGAGTGTTAATAATTCCGGGTCACCCGGACCGCTTCCAACAAGATAAACCTTGCCTGGTATTGTAACTGTCATTATATCATCTCTTTTTATTAGATATTACTTTTAGTCTAAAATGTTTTACCTTTATTTCACACTAATGCTATCCCGGTCGCAAAACACTTATTAATAATGTGAGAGTGAATACTTCATTCAATAAAAAAATGAGTGATACCATTGGATAAAAAGAACAAGATCAATATCCCTTACTTGATAATCATTGCCGGCCTTATTTTAATAATCATATACTTATTCTCAAATGGCGGATCAGGGGATGACATAACTCAGGTAAGCCCGCAACCGACAGGCCTACAACCGACTCCCGGTACTGCCAATGAACCTGTATTATATACCGGCGAGATACCTCAACTCATTATTCCCCGTGGGTTTGCAGGTTTTTTCCCTGAAAATATAAGCGGTATGAGACGTGTTACATTATTAATAGATTCAATGGACTCTGAAACCGAAGGACGTTTCTCATCAAATAGAGAAGAAAATTTTAATGTGCTGTATCTAAGTAATTCCGTACAGGCAGACCGTGAAGTGGAATATTCGGTATATAAAATGAAGAGTCCGGAGGCTGCCAATGAAGTCCTTGAATACTATACTAATATAAGAAAATGGAATACCAAACCAAAACAGTTTGAACAATTAGATAATTTTACCTTCTGGATATGGGAAGGTTACCTTGAAGGAAGCGGTAGACCAGATGGGATCTATTTTTATTGGGACAGCACGAAGAACGGATCCTTTCTATTGGATGAAAAAATATCTGGCAGTTATATTGCTCAGGCAAAAACCAGATTGGTCTGTCTTCACGGTGAAGCTGTTTACGGAGAATATTTTATTATGGTAGATGTACATGCCCCGCAGGAAAATATCATTGAATTCTCAGATATGGTATTTGAAGAGGCCGCAAAGCAAATAACTTCAAACACCATATAGAAAGACGATGCCTGATCTGATAATCACCAATGCCCGCGTTTTTCACAAAGGATATATGCATGAGGCTGAGCTTGCTATAGAATCAGGTAAGATCACACAAATTGCAAAGATCATTCCTATAAAGAATGTTGACACAGTGATCAATGCAAAAAACATGCTGGTACTTCCCGGAGTCATCGATGTCCATGTACATTTCAGGGAACCTGGTATGACCTATAAAGAAGACTGGCATACAGGTTCATGTGCAGCAGCAGCAGGCGGAGTGACTAGCGTTATCGAACATCCGAATACTATACCTCCGACCCTTACTCAAGAAGCATTTAACACAAAGCAGCAAATTGCTGCTTCAAAGTCCATCATCGATTTCGGGCTTAATGCGGGAGTTAAGGATAATATTCCCGGACTTGGCTCATTATGGAAGTCGGGTGCTACTGCTTTTGGTGAAATATTCCTTGGTGAAAGTACAGGATCAATGACAGTGGAACGAGATCAGGTAAGGAGTGCGTTGGAAGTTACTCGTGATCTTGGTGCTTTATCCTGCATTCATGCAGAAGACCAGGATACATTGGAGTCTTATGGTAAATTAACAAAAGGTGATCTTGATCCGGAATCTTATTCAAAGAGCCGCCCCAACCTCTCTGAAGCAATAGCTGTTGCTAAAACTGTAGAAGATGCACTCTCCCTTAACGCAAATGTACATTTTTGTCATATCAGTACCCGTGAATCAGTAGGTATCATTCGTGGAGTCAAATATGGTAATGACGATTCAAAACCGGCAGTAACAGCCGAGGCCGCACCACATCATTTATTCCTGTCAAATAAGGATTATCCCAGACTGGGTACTCTTGGAAAGATGAACCCTCCGCTTAGAAAGAGACGCAGCCTCCAGTATGTCTGGAACGGACTTAATGACGGTACAATAGACATAATTGCCTCTGATCACGCACCACACAGTGAGAATGAGAAGATGACCGATATATGGAGTGCGCCTGCCGGTGTACCAGGAGTTGAAACAATGCTGCCTTTGATGCTGGTGGCTGTACGGCGTAACCTTTTGCCCTTATCCAGGATGGTTGATGTGATGTGTACTAATCCGGCCATAATCTTTGGTCTGTCTGACCATAAGAAAGGTTCAATATGGAAAGGGTTCGATGCTGACCTGGTACTTGTGGATACCAGTAATATCACAACAATCACAGCAGACAAAATGCATAGCAAAGCAGGATGGACGCCTTATGAAGGCATGGAAGGCATCTTTCCTGTAATGACCATCTCCAGGGGTGAATTGATATGGGATCAGGAGATACATGCTAAGAAAGGGAGGGGGAAATTCTTACCTGGTAAGGGATATGTGGAGAAGAAACCGGAAGAGCCATCGGCAATGTGTAGTATGGACATGAAGATATGCCAGTAATAATAGACTACATTTATCAAAAGGCAAGAAAGAACCGCGCCAGAGTAGCACTGGGGATCAGCAGTGTAACACCAGGATTGCTGCAAAGTGTAGAGGGGTTAGAAGAATTTGCAGAAGTGGTACTGGTCGGCGATAGACAAAAGATCATTAAGTCCGGAAGTGGTCCGGAAGTGATCCATTCAAACAACCCATCCACGACCATTATTGACCTATTAAGCTCAGGAGATGTGGATGCAGCAGTACGCGGCAACTTATCAGCAACCTCTACATTATCATATCTAAAACAAGTTCTTGGTCTTAAGAGTATACACAGGATATCACTTCTTAAGACTCCTGATGGAATTCCTTTTTTCTTAGCACCAGTGGGCATAGATGAAGGTGCGACCTGTGAGGATAAACTGGATTTTATCAGGTTGGGAGCTGAGCACATACGCCGTTTTGGTATAGAACCAAAGATCGCTGTACTATCAGGAGGTCGTTTTGAGGATAAGGGACGAAGCTTTGCTGTGGATAAGACACTGGATGATGCAGAATATGTGGCTGAGGAGGCAAGAAAGGCCGGATATGATGCCAGGCATTATGGCATCCTTATAGAGGATGCGATTGGAGAAGCTGATTTCATTCTGGCACCGGACGGGATATCAGGGAACCTGATCTATAGGACATTAGTGCTAATAGGCGGAGGCTTTGGGTATGGGGCGCCTGTACTTATGGAGAAAGTTTTTGTTGATACAAGCAGGGTCGTGGGGGATTATTCCAGGGCGCTTATAATGGCTTCGGCACTTGTGCGCTAACTTTATTATATGTAAGGGTAGTTCACTCAACCATGTTCCTGGCAAAAGGTGCTGAAGCTACGATCGAGCTAATAGACGGGATGGTTATAAAAAATAGAATTCCAAAGAGCTACCGCCTAAAAGCCCTGGATCAGATAATCCGTAAACAACGCACTAAAATGGAAGCCCGGATCATCTCCGAATCAAGACGTAGGGGAGTGCCAACGCCGATCATCTTTGATATAGAGAATTGCAAAATTACAATGGAATATATCAATGGTCCGAAAATAAAAGATATTCTTACTCCCGGATTAAGTAACAATATAGGGACTGTTGTGGGCAGGCTGCATTTTGAAGGGATCATCCATGGTGATCTTACTACATCAAATATGATCCTGTATGATGATCGGATATACATGATCGATTTTGGTCTTGCATTTTTTGAGCGCTCAGTAGAAGCCAGAGGTGTGGATGTCCATGTATTGTTCAGGACATTTGAGAGTACACATGATGAGTATGAAATACTGATCGAAAATTTTAAAAAAGGGTATAGAGGGATATTTCCTGATGCAGAGGCTGTCCTGAAAAGAGTAGAAGAGATCAAAGGAAGAGGACGATATGCGTAAGATATATTTTGCTACAGGCAACACACACAAACTTATTGAAGCAAGAGGCATTCTAAAGTTAGAAGGGTACGAAGTGGAACTGGTCGATTGCCCATATCCCGAACTCCAGGCAGATGAACTGGAGACAATATCTGCCTGTGGAGCTCAGTGGTGTGCAAACCATCTGGATAAAGCTGTAATGGTGGATGACAGCGGGATATTCATAGAGGTATTGAATGGCTTTCCCGGCCCGTATTCAAGATATGTTGAGGATCATCTGGGCAACCGGAAGATACTCAAATTAATGGAAGCAGAACAAAATCGAACAGCTGTGTTCAAAACAGTAGTAGGGTTCTGCGAACCAGGGAATGAACCGCATACTTTTGCCGGAGAGGTCAAAGGTACTATAGCCTTTGAGGAGCAGGGTGAGCATGGATTCGGGTATGATCCTATTTTTCTTTATAAGGGGTGTACGTTTGGTGAGCTTGAAGAAGAAGAAAAGAATCCCGTATCTCATAGGGGCAAAGCTATGCGTAAATTTGCCAGGTGGTTGGGAGAATGCAATCCTTCACATAAATTGTCTAGCCAGCAGTTGCGTTAGTGACCGGCGCCTGAGCCAACACTCGTATTCAGGAATGTTGCTGCGGTTCTGTTCGTCCATGTGCCGTTTATGTTCACATTATACGAGTTCGTGACTTTATCAGTAGTGCCAGTACTGCCCGTGTGTTTGCACTTCAGTCATGATTTATTTCAATTACAATAATCTTATTATAAATGATGTAATATACCTTTTACATAATCAAAGTAAAAGAAGGTCGAAGAAACGGAATATATATATTCACTGGCATCAAGGCAAGCATTGATATCAAATCAAAGATTTTTTTCTTTTTTTCCAGGGGTTAATACTTGAATTTCATCAGCCGGATCATTGAAATCATACAAGAACTTGACCTGAAGCATGTTCAGCGGTGGGGAATACTCAGCACTATCGTTGGCGTGGTAAGTGGACTGGTTGCAATTCTTTTCTACAGCGGCCTCTTTTATTCCACGTATTATATATTAGGAGGTATAGGAGGTTACTATCCTGTAACACCTGCAGGTGATGTGGACCTGCTTACTGCGCCACCATCTCATCCCAACCGTATCCTTCTAATTATCCTTCCGGCTCTGGGAGGACTTCTTGCAGGATATATAGTATACCGTTTTGCTCCCGAAGCCGAAGGGCATGGGACTGATTCAGTAATAGAATCATATCATAACAAACGGGGTATCATACGGGACCGCGTACCCTTTATCAAAGCTATTACTACCATGATAACCATCGGCTCTGGCGGCAGTGCAGGTAGGGAAGGACCCATAGCCCACATTTCTGCAGGATTCGGATCTATTCTTGCAAACAAGCTTAAACTGAATGACAGGGACAGACGCATGCTTGTTATTTGCGGTATGGCAGCAGGTATAGGTTGTATATTCAAGGCACCTCTTGGTGGCGCTATTTTTGCTACCGAAGTGCTGTACAGGCAGGGTTCCGAATCAGAAGGAATAGTCCCTGCCTTTATATCATCCACTATTGCATATTCCATATTCTGTACAGTATTCAACTGGGATCCTTTATTCAGCATGCCTGATTACCAGTTCACCCATCCGATCGGACTTTTCTTTTATGCACTGCTTGGAGTAGCTTGTGCAGCTATAGGCATCCTGTACATCCATGTGTTCTATGGATTAAGGAATCGTTTCAGTAAACTTGCCATACCCAGGCATATCAAACCTGCCATTGGCGGTTTAATGCTCGGTATTATGGCATTCTTTATACCAGAAAGTCTGGGTGTAGGATACGGACTGATACAGCAGGCAATAAATCAAGAACTGGCACTTACAGCAGGACTGATGCTGCTTTTGATATTTGCTAAAATAATGGCTACTTCATTCACCATTAGTAGTGGAGGAAGTGGTGGTGTATTTGGTCCTACTCTCGTGATCGGTGCTATGCTTGGTGGATTTTTAGGTCTTACTTTTCATACTCTATTTCCCACCATTGTTACTGAATATGCAACATTTGTCTTAGTAGGAATGGCAGCACTGCTGGCATGTGTAGCAAAAACACCACTTGCAGCTATAATAATGGTATCTGAACTTACCGGTAACTATCATCTGCTACCGCCATTAATGCTGGCATCTACACTGGCCTTTGTAATATCCGGCAAATGGACTATATATGAAAAGCAGGTACAAACCAGGATGGATTCCACTGCCCACCGCAGAGAAATGACCATAGATGTCCTGGAATTGATCCAGGTTAAGGATGCAATGAGCACAGATATTATCACAGTGGACCCGGCAACACAAGTTCCAACAGTACTTAACCTTGTCCATAAATACGGTCATGTCGGATATCCTGTACTTGATAATATGAAACTGGTAGGTGTGGTAACCTTTGAGGATGCAGAAAAAGTGCCTTCTGATGAAAGGGAAAATATACGGGTTGAAGATATTATGACCACTTCAGTAGTAGTGACCTATGAAGATGAGAGCCTGGAAGATGCATTAAAGAAACTACTTGATAACGGGATAGGGCGGCTACCTGTAGTGGACCGGGAAGATCCTACAAAATTATTAGGACTGCTAACTAAGTTTGATATTATCAGGGTACATGCACAGTTGAGTTCAAAATTGTGTAGAATACATTGAGAATTTCCTTACTTAGTCGCAGTTTCTAAGTTTGCGTGAAGTATAGTGTGTTACTTAACCTTACTAATGATATCGCTGGCACTAAGTATTCCAACAGGACGATATGACGCACCGACACCTGGCTCTGAAAGAACAAGTAATCTATGGATGCCTTTTTTCTTCATTATTTCAGCCGTTTCTTTCAATGATGTAGAGGGTTTGACTGACTGGACTTCATAGTTCATAATGTCCTCAACAGTAGTATCCATTAAGGATTCATCCAGAATGATTTTTAACATATCCATTTCAGCGATCATACCCATAACTTCACCGTTCTCATCAATAACCGCTATGCTAGAAACATTCTGTTTAGCCATTATCTTAGCTACTTCCATAGCAGGATAGTCTATTGGTACGGAAATTACACCTCTTGTCATAACGTCTTTTACAGTCAATTCGCTTAATGTCATATTTTATTCGCTTCCAATGAATGCATTATGAATTAGTAGGATAAAAAGCTATTTGATTTTTCTACATATATTCAATGATGTAAATAATTATCAGGTATGTACAGGTATCTAAATACATAAGTAATATCAAAACCTTTCAACAAATTCAGGTGTTCTTTAATGCAGACAAATATCTTTAGTTCAGGGAATATTGGTAAATCAATACGTTTAGAGCGTATCTTCAACAGGGTAACGGGGAATGCTATAATAATTCCAATGGATCATGGAGTGGGTGCAGGACCGATCAAAGGATTAACAGTTGATGAAGTATGACCTATCCCGAACTTTCTATTGAACTTACCGGACTTGAGATGAATAATCCCACAATATTGGCGGCAGGAATACTTGGTACAACCGGAGCATCATTAAAACGAATTGCAAGTGCAGGTGCTGGTGCAGTAGTCACAAAGTCCATAGGTGCCATACCAGAGCAGGGACATCCTAACCCAAGCCTGGTTGCACTTGAGTGCGGGCTGTTGAATGCTATGGGACTCCCTAACCCGTCCTATAAGGAATTTAATGATGAATTAATGACTGCTAAAGAAGGAGACATCCCTGTAATAGTCAGTATCTTCGGTAGCTGTTGTGAAGAGTTCTGTGAAATAATTGAAGGACTTGAAGGTGCAGATGCTTTTGAGCTAAACCTGAGCTGTCCGCATTCTCAACAGTACGGTGCTGCAGTAGGTACTGATCCTGTACTGGTGGAAAAGATCACAAGAGCTGCTAAAACTACTGCCAGTGTACCTATATGGGTCAAACTTACACCAAATGTCACAGATATTGTTACAATAGGAGAAGCCGCGTCCAGAGGTGGTGCAGATGCTGTGGTCGCTATTAATACGATCAGGGGCATGGCTATAGATATTTACAGTGGTTATCCTATATTGGGTAACCTGTACGGTGGTCTTTCAGGTGCTGCTATACGCCCTGTTGCTGTGAAATGTATCCATGACCTTTACAGAGCACTGGATATTCCTGTAATAGGTGTAGGTGGAGTAAGTAGGTGGCAGGATGCAGTTGAGATGATGATGGCAGGAGCCTCTGCCGTGCAGATAGGTTCTGCCATATATGACAATTTTACCGTATTTAGTGAAATAAACGAAGCGTTTTTGACATATCTCATATCCAGGGATCTTATCATTGATGATATTATCGGACTTGCACACAGGAGGGTGGAACAATGATACCTGTAAATGCAATTATAAAAGAGGTCATTAAAGAAACTCCAACAATCAGTACCCTTAAGTTTGACATTAAACCTGATGCCATACCAGGCCAGTTTGTCATGGTATGGATAAGGGGTGTGGATGAGATCCCTATGGCACTATCGCATCCGAACGGTATAACTGTACAGAATGTAGGGGATGCTTCTGAAACATTGTCTAATATGGAACCCGGTGATAGTATTGGGTTAAGAGGTCCGTTTGGGAATGGTTTTGAATTGTCGGGACAGCGAATAATGATAATTGCAGGTGGTGTGGGTGCTGCGCCTCTATTGCCTCTGGCACATCAACTACGATTAAAAGGCACAAAAATATCAATATTATTAGGGGCTAAAACATCAAAAGAACTGCTATTTGAAGAGCAATTTAGCAGATCAGGTGAAATAAATGTTGCTACTGATGATGGAAGTAAAGGGTATCATGGAGTTATTACAGGCCTGATGGATACATACGATCTAAATAGTTTTGATATGTTCTATGTATGCGGCCCTGAGATGATGATGCGAGCAGTACTGGACATGCTGCATACGAACAGTCTTGAAAGTATATCGCAGTTCAGTCTTCACAGGTATTTCAAGTGCGGGATAGGAGTATGTGGGTCATGCACTATTGACCCGTCAGGGCTTCGTGTCTGTAAGGACGGACCAGTATTTTGTGGAAATATACTCCTTAATAGTGAACTTGGAAAATATCATAGGGATGTAACCGGAAAAAAGATAATGTTTTAAGTAATTCGATACATTTACGAGATAATATGATAGGTAGATTCAAATACCATGATAAGGTATTTTTCGGTACGATACAGGATGATAGAGTAGTGGTGGAAAAGACTCTATACTGTGATACGTTCTCTATCGATGAGTTGCAGGTATTGACACCCTCAATTCCAAGTAAGATCATCTGCGTGGGATTGAATTATGTAGACCATGCCAGGGAACTGAATATGACGATGCCTGATCACCCTATATTGTTCTTAAAACCTAATTCAAGTGTGATAGGAGATGGTGACAGGATCATATATCCAAATGAAGTGGAACAGGTGGACTATGAAGCAGAACTGGCAGTGGTAATAGGTAAACGATGCAGGAACGTGCCAGCTGACCGGGCCATGGATGTAATACTGGGATATACCTGTTTTAATGATGTTACGGCCCGTGATATCCAGAAGATTGACACGCAGTGGACCAGAGCAAAGAGCTATGATACTTTTGCACCATTTGGCCCGTATATAGCCCAGCCTTCTGATATCGATATATCAGATTTGTTTATCCGCTCCAGAGTGAACGGAAAAGTTAAACAGGATTCCAATGTCAATAATATGATCTTTGATGTTCCTGTTCTTATAGAGTTTATTTCTCATGTTATGACACTGGAAAAAGGTGATATTATTGCTACCGGAACCCCGGAGGGTGTAGGCGAGATGCTTCCTGGTGATACGGTTGAAATAGAGATTGAAGGCATTGGTATTTTAAAAAACCAGGTCATTAAGGACAGTCTTTAATTCTGACTATCGGGTTCATCCTGCCCGTCATCTGCTTCTGGTAATTTTTCCTGTTCTACTATTTCTTCAGGTTCTTGTTCATCTTCAAGCTCTTCTTTATTTGGTAAATCCGACTGCGCATTTGATTCCGTTTCAACAAATGACCTGTATAATGCCAGTAAAAAACCGTATGCTGCAGGGCCTATAATAATTCCTATAGGACCTATCACAAATAAAGCTGTTGTGAAGGCTAACAGGGTTATTATCGGGTGTATCTGTCCGCTCGTCATCATAAGCTTTGGTCGAATAATATTTCCCGGAATTATATCCATGAACACCTGGCCATAAATTACAATGATTACAGCTGTCTGCCATTCACCTGTCATGAGATAATATAATGCTATGGGTACATAGATTGTTGCAGGTCCTACGATAGGCAGCAAAGAAAAGATTGCAATCATACTGCCCCACATGGCAGGATTTGGTACTCCTATTAAAAAAAATCCAATGGCTCCTATAAAACCTCCAAGTAGACATACAAATAAAAAGACATGAAACAAACTATGATAGATATTATTCAGATTGAACAGGAACTTATTTACGGCTTCTACCCTGTTGGCAGGTACTAATTCAGTATAACTCTTCAGGATTTTATCATTATCAACGAGTATATAAAATGAGAGAAAGACTATTAGTACACATTTCATTGTAATTATTCCGATATTGGATGCGAAACTCGTTAGACCGGTGTAAACAATATCGACTATGAACCAGACAATTGATATAATAAAATTGGATAGATCCTCACCAAAACCCTCCCTGTTAAAATATGGAATTATTGATTCAATAATATCATAACCTGGTTCCATCAAAGCTCTTATACTTTCTTCGATAGTTGCTAAATCCAATCCACTTAATTCAGCAAAAAGAACACGAAGGATATTTAAAAAAACACCAACAAAAATCAGTACTACTATAGCAATAGTTAAAAAGGCCGAAATATTCCGGTTTTTAATCTTTGTGATCTTTCTCAGGGTCTTATCAAGCGGGTATAATATGTATGCAAGGAATAAACTTAATATGATCACATCTACAAACAACCATGTAAGATGAGATACAATAAGAATTGCAGTAAGGGCTACAATACCTGAAATTATTATAAAAGTGACCCGGTTGATATTACTGATCATTTTGGTTACATTGTATTACATAGTTATAAACTTTGTTGAAGCACTTAACCAACGGTAGATATGAATAATCTAATTTCATACACCTTTTCGATGCCCTCGGACTTTAGCGCAGCGAAATCCGAAATCCTTGACTCAAACCGTAAATTACTGTTCCATCTGTTGTAAGGCCTCTTCAATATCCACGCCTTTAACCGTAGTTCTCTTAGCATGATTAGCCAGACGAATAGCTCTGGCAGCTATATCAATGCCATATTCTTCCAGATGCTTTGCCAGTGCTTCACTGCCGCTGACGCTAACTCTTTCGGCTCCTGCTGCTCTGATCAGACGCTCTATCGGTGCTGTTGGAATTATCTTATCTTTCATAGGTATATCCTCCTTACTTATAATTTCAATAAAACTCTTAATTCCTTCACAGTTTTGTAATTGAATCTATTTAAAACTTATGAATAAAAAACAAAATCCCCCATTCAGCCGGATTTTCTTGAGTATATCAAGTTATACTTAATATACTAAAATAAAGGTTTTATCATAGCAATTATACTATAGTACCCACAACAAACCCCAGTAAAGCTAAAAACATAGCCATCTTAAGTAGTTTTGAAGATTTTTTTGCATTATTTTTAAGCAGCAGCTCATTGATAGATATTAAGAATAATATATCGGCCCCGAAGATCAAAATAAGGTAGGACGCACCAAAGGCATTATGTAAATTAATAATAAAAGGCAGCGGACTTAACGTCACAGCAATTAGTCCAATTACTGCTGCCGCCCTTTTAGCCTTATCTTCACCAATTTTAATTGGAAGTGTCATGGCTCCTGCTTTGAGGTCACCTTCCATATCCTCGATATCTTTCACAATCTCCCTTGCCAGAGTAGCCAGACCTGCCAGAAGGAATAATATCACAACAGACTGGATACCAGCACCTTCGAATATCTCAAGTGCACTCCCGAAAAGAAAAGTGGATCCGCTCAGATAACCCACTGCAATATTGCCTATCAGTACTGTCTGTTTTAGGATGTATGCATATAGAAACAACAGGATAGAGTTGAATATTGCAAGGAATAAACAAGCAGGTCCAAGCCAGTGTGAAAGTATAATGCCTGTGCAAAATAAGATTATTGCAGTAATGAAAGCAGACGTCTGGCTGATCCTGCCAGATGGTATAGGACGCCCGGGACGGTTCACACGGTCGATCTTAAGATCAAAATAGTCATTTATTGCATTACCAGCTCCGGTTATTAAAAATACTGCAAGAAAAACAATAAAAGGTTCATGCATTATTTGAACCTGTATCGTTTCAGGCAGTGCCATATAAGCTATCAAAGTTCCAGCTACAGCCGCTGATCCGGCCATAGCACAATTGACCCATCTGATCAGTTCAAATACTGTAGAAATTGATTGCAATGGATTTCGCATCAATCACCCCTTCCACTCTCAAGCATACGTTCCAATGCCTTTTTAGCCTGCTTGCGTATTGATTCCGGAACAGTTACTACATACTTGTTCTCCTCAAGTGCGGTAATAATGTTTGAAAGACTGTTCATCTTCATACTCGGACACACAGCACATGATGATGCAGGATAAAATTCTTTATCAGGATTTTCTTTTTTAAGTTTATGCAGCATACCTATTTCAGTACCTATAATAAATTTTCTGCTGTTTGACTTTTTAATGTGAGTGACCATTCCCCCTGTACTAAAAACATTGTCTGCAAGATCGATCACTTCAGGTCTGCATTCCGGGTGAACGATTGTTTCAGCATCGGGATACGTATTTTTTGATAGCATAATATCTTCAGGCAGTATCATATGATGTGTGGAGCAGTAACCATCCCAGGGTATGATCTTTTTATCTGTATAACGGGCTGTATACAGTGCCAGGTTCCTGTCAGGTACAAAGATCACTTCATTTTCATCAAGACTATTCACTACCTGCACGGCATTAGCAGATGTACAGCAGATATCAGAGTGTGCTTTCACCTGTGCACTGGTGTTTACATATGCTACAACTACAGCATCGGGATATTCCTTTTTCTTAATTATCAACTCTTCAGGTGTGATCATTGCTGCCATTGGGCATTCTGATAGGATCTCAGGTATCAACACTGTCTTTTGCGGGCTGAGAATGGCAGCACTCTGTGCCATAAAATCCACTTGATAATTATGGGTAAGAATCACTGCATTACGCTCTTCTTTTAATTCATGGATACGCGCAATAAGTTTTTCTTTGTCCTGAATAGTCATCTGAATTCCCTGCCAGGTCAATATTAGTAACTCTCATTTATTATTATGGAATAAAACACTTTCCTAAACTGTCTTTAATACACGCCATTTAAGCAGTACACCGTCATCTATTTTCTCAATTGAGATCAGTTCCAGTCCGGTTGCTTGCTTACGGCTTGAAAAACCAATTCCATCAACCAGTGTAGGGGCCTTTTCACCACCCAGTATTACTGCACCGATATAGGTGTATATCTCATCTACCAGTCCCTGGGAGATCAGTGACCAGTTTAGAGTTGCACCACCTTCTACCATTAGTGTATGAATACCTTTTTGGTGTAGGGATGACATCAGGATATTCAAATCTACCTGTGCATTACCTGATGTGATTATAGTAGACTTTTTCTTAAGTTCTTCAACCTGCTGTTTGGGAGCTTGCTCACATACAGCTATTATTCGCTCTGCGTCCCCTTTTATGAATATATCAGCTTCAATGGGTGTTCTGGCCATACTGTCTACTACTATCCTGATAGGGTTATCATACCCATACTTCTCTTTGTGTGCACGTCTGAGATTATCTGATTTGATAGTAAGACTGGGATCATCACCCAGTACTGTGCCAATGCCTACCATCACGGCGTCAGCACCGGCACGTAAATGATCTACTCTCGCAAAGTCATTATCTCCCGATATCCTTACCTGTTTTCTCAGACTGGTTGAAATCTTACCATCTGCTGACATGGCAGCGTTAATAAAAGTAAACGGACGCATTGCTCCTTGAATTGCTCTTTAAGTATATATTATTGACTGTGAAATGAGATTTTTTTTTATACTAAACTTTTACTCAACAGGCTGTCCCAAAAGTCCAAAATTTCGTATCCACTTCAAATCTAAGGGTAACTGACATTATTTTGAAATAGAAAGCCTGCTTATGCACTTGATTTAGATAATCCTAAAGTGTATTTTACCCTGATTTTTGAAGGGGATACAAAATTTCCAAATTTAGACCCTTAGTTCTTGATTTAAAGGCCTAATTGAACTTATTTTTGTATCCACTTTAAATCTAAGGGTAATTAATACCTCTTTAAGAATCATGACAATTTAATAATTTTTTTAATGAAATATTGCCTCTTGAGAAATCTGTGTAAATCCGTGTTAATCTGTGTCTAAAAAAAAGTAAATTCTAACAAGAAAGTGTACATTGCTTACGATTCATATCCAGGGTTATACACTATATAGAATAGAAAGTAATCTTGATAAAGTCAGAAATTATTTTTTTCAGACACAGATTAACACAGATTAAAATTCCTTAACCGATCACAAATATCAAAATACCATACTTTTTGAAGTGGATACAATTTAGCTTAAAAAATGCTTTCGAACTCTATAAATAGGTAGTAATTACCCTTAGATTTGAAGTGGATACTTATTTTTCATATAAATTATAGTTTTGGGACAGCCTGTCAAACCTTTTTTAACATCCAAATTGTCAACCAATAATTCAATATAAGATAACAATCAGTATTTCATCATATGACCGAAAACGCTCAAGTAAAACCTTTGATATATGCTTCCCTTTTTGCAGCTTTAACAGCCATTGGTGCTTTCATCAGGATCCCTGGTCCGGGTCCGGTCCCTATTACTCTTCAAATATTCTTTGTAATACTCACAGGACTGGTACTGGGAAGCCGCTGGGGCGCGATCAGTATGATAGTATATGTAATGCTGGGATTAATAGGTCTCCCGGTGTTCTCAGGCGGTTTGTCAGGTATAGGAGTGCTACTGGGTCCGACCGGAGGCTACTTGATAGGGTTTATTATAGGTGCTTTCGTTATCGGACTGATATCACACAGTGCTAAAGAAGGCTTTACAGCATCTGTTTTGGCTGTAGTGAGCGGTCTTTTTATGATCTATCTATCCGGGATAGTACAGTTATCTGTCGTATTACACATATCACTATGGGAAGCCGTAGTGATAGGAGTATTACCTTTTATATTATTTGACATTATCAAAATAGCAGCAGCACTGATCATTGCAGATAAGATAAGGACCATTGTTGTGATACCATGATCAAGATACAGGATGTTTATTTCTCTTATACGGATGGACCGGTTCTGGATGGTATTGATCTAACGATCAATAAAGGAGAATATGTAGGCATCATGGGCGAAAGTGGCTCGGGAAAGACCACTCTGGCTAAGCTTATAATAGGACTTCTGCTTCCTCAAAACGGTGTAATAAAGATAAACGGGATATCTACTCAAGAAAGCACAAAGCTGCTGGAAATACGAAAAGCAGTGGGTCTGGTGTTCCAGAACCCGGATACCCAGATAATCGGAGAGACTGTTGAGGAGGACCTGGTCTTTGGTCTGGAGAATTTGCAACTTTCAGTTACGAAGATCGATGATCGAATTGATAGATATCTGGGTCTACTCGGGATAAATCATCTAAGATATAGTAATTTCAGGCTGCTCAGTTGTGGACAGAAACAACTGGTAAATCTTGCAGCCGTTATGGCAATGCAGCAGGACTGTATTATTTTCGATGAACCTGTTTCAATGGTAGATCGTACACACCAAAAAAAAATTCTCGCATTCATTCATGAATTGAACCGGAGTGGTGTGGCAGTTATCCACATAACCCATGACCCTGGAGAACTTGTACATTGTAGCAGGATCATTATCATATCAAACGGTAGGGTAGCATATCAGGGTACACCTTATGAGGTTTTTGAGCACATGGTCCGTAATGATGAACATAATGTACCGGTAACCTTTGCTATTTCACGAAAGCTTGGGTTAGCGCCTGTTAGTAAACCGGAAGAACTGGTGAAGAAGATATGGTTATCAAGATCAGAAACGTAACCCATACTTACAGTCCTGGTACTCCATGGGAATTCACAGCACTAAGCAATGTTGACCTTACCATCAATGAAGGTATGGTATTGGGACTCATCGGAGGAGTCGGATCAGGTAAATCCACACTTGCATCCCTTATTGCAGGTATTGGAACACCTGTAACAGGAAGTATCACTATTGATGGAAGTCTGCCGCATCCCGGAAAAAATGTGGGGATACTTCTCCAGCAGCCAGAAGAATTCTTTTTTGAAAATACAGTCTTTGCTGACATTGCATTCGGACTTAAGAATATGGGACTGACAGAACACGAGATCAATAAAAGAATCGATTCTACGCTTGATATGATCGGTCTTGATCATTTCGTGCTTGATAAATCACCTTTTCATCTCAGCAGGGGAACTGCACGGCTTGCTGCTTTAGCCTCTGTACTTGCCATGAGAACCAAATACCTGATACTTGATGAGCCAACGGTAAATATGGATTCCAAAAGTAAAAAAAAGATACTTGGGGTTATTCGAAACTTATCTGAAAAAGTGACTGTTATCTATATTTCCCACCAGATACATGAAGTGAGTGCAATATCAGATCAAATGTGTGTATTGGGGCATGGAAGGGTATTATTTTCAGGGTCGACACCTAAGTACAAACAATGGGCCTTTAAAGAAAATAAAGAAGATCTTCTTCCTGTTATTGATCAGGTCATGTATGGATTAAAAGAGCTGGGTATGGATGTCAATACTGATGTTTTAGGCCTGGATGATGCTGTTTCTAATATTCAAACAGCACTTAAGAGAGGTAAGTAATGATCGGGGCATATAGAAACGGTCATTCGGTTCTTTATACGCTTGACCCGAGAACAAAATTATTTTTAACGGCCGGGATAAGCTTACTTATATATTCAGCAAAGCTTTGGGAACTGGGATTTATGCTGGTTTTTGTATTTATACTGGCATGGATCAGTGCAATACCGTTTATCAGTTTTATCAGAGGACTCAGACCAATTTTACTGTTCTGCTTAGTTATTTTATTATTTCATCTGTTATTAACTCCGGGAGAGCTGTTGGTCAGTTGGGTACCATTTGCGACTATTGAAGGGTTGTATACAGGGGTTTTATTGGTTGTCAGGTTTATTTCGTTGATACTATACACTTCGATATTATTGCATACCACATCACCATCTGAATTAAATACGGCCTGTGCATATTTCTTAAGACCTCTGGGTACTTTCGGTAGTAATATTGCCTTTATGGTCGGGGTGGCTGTAACACTTATACCGCAGTTGTTCAGGGAAAAAGATATTATTATAAGAGCTCAAACTGCCAGGGGTTTTACATCAGGTGGAATTAGAGGTTCCATTGCCTTTTTAGTCCCTTTATTACTCAGGTCTTTCAGAAAGGCAGATGAACTCTCAGATACACTGGAATCCAGGTGTTATTACCAGTCAAGGCAGTATTATTATTATAGTACTGATCTTGCCGGTAGAGATTTGGCTGCAGGTGTGGTTTTTTTAGTGATGGCTGGTTTGGTATGCCTTTGATGGCATTAGGGATCTGTTAATCGATGGCATCGTGATTCAGATGTTTTCGTTCTGTCAAGTTTGAATGAGGGAGTACCAAGAACGGTATTGGAGGCAATGTCGTGCGGGGTTCCGATTGTTTGTACAGAGTTGCCTCAATTCGTCAGTGTTGTTGAGGGTTGTGGATTGTTGGTTCCAGTAGAGGATTCTCAAGCACTTGCGGAAGGTATTTTAAAGATCATATCGGATAAAGAATTGGTACGAAAATTAGGAGAAAATGGTAGAATGAAAGTTGTTGAAAGCTACTCATGGGAAGATACTGTGAAAAATACGGTTCAATTGTATGAGGAGTTGATTTAGGATGATGAATAGTGTAAAAGAATGCGAATATAGCACTTCAGAGTATTCTAAAAGAATTCTAAAAGGTACATTAGGCTACCCACATAGAAAACGATTTGAAGATTTATTGAAAATATGTACTGAATATAAAAATATGCGAGTTTTAGATATTGGTTGTCATGATTTTTTTTTTGAAAAAGAAATAATCAACTATCAAAAGATGCTGGTTGGATGTGATTTAGATTGGGAAAGTGGATTATATTGTGCAAATGATAATATAAAAAAATATATGTGGGATAATGTATATGTGATTGCGTCCATGGGAGAATGTCTTCCTTTGAAGGATGATTCTTTTGATTTAATATTGTGCTTTGAAACTTTAGAACATGCTGATGATGAATACAAAATGTTAAAAGAAATTGATAGAGTATCAGCAAAGAATGCTACTTTGATCATATCAGCACCTATCGAATTTGGAATAATATTACTATTCAAACAGGTTTTCCGGTATATAGCCCATCATGACTATTATTTTGACATAAAACAAAATAGATATTCGTTCAAAGAACTTTTACACGCAGGTGTATTTTGCAACCTTGAGCGAGTCAGTAGAATCAAATATTGCCATAAGGGATATGATTATAGAAATACAGTAGAAATGCTATCTTCGAGGTTTGAACTTATTCAAAAAATAAATACACCTTTTGAATGGATGCTTGATAGACTGTCATATGGTACTATATTAATATTTCAAAAAATAGATTAATAACGAGAATATGAAGATGTGGATTGGAATTGTAGTATAAGACATGTGTCCCTTTAGTAAATTGTGAGGCATCATTAGTGTTTTGTCGGATTTTGGGGAAATCTCTTTGCTTCCGTTATAAGAGATCCATGAATTCCGCGACTGTTAAGTCCGCATCCTCTATTATAGCTCTTAATGTTCCTTTCGCGATTTCCCGGTGGTCTGGAATTGTTAGCGACTTTCGATAAGAATGTCTAAGATGTACATGGCTCCCTTTCTGGTCTCGAACATAATAACCAATCTTGGATAGAGCCCTGATAACTTCTTTACCAGAAAGCAAAGGCAGTTTCATTTATATAGACACGCTCACAAAAGTCTCCTTTATGCCTTCTCTGTGTTCAATTGGACTGCCATTTTCAGCTAATACACTAAGATGCAGCTCGATTGCTTCCGCTATATTTTTCTTTGCTTCTTCTTCTGTTTTACCTTGTGAGATACAGCCAGGAAGAGCTGGTACAGTGACAACATACCATCCATCTTCATCTTGTTCTATTTTTATTTTGAAATTCATTTCTTAGATATATATCTTTGAGACTTAAAAGACTAACTCTAATATAAATAAATCCATTTCTAATTAACGTTCTATAAATATGCGGCGTTACCCATAGGGGCAATTTTAGTAAGCGATAATAACAGATACCTCACCAATGGCACAGTGTTTGTTTTAATTTCTTAAAAAATATGGAAGTATGATCCTGCCATGAAATTCCAGGATTTTAACTACCACTGTTTCTCGAAATCTATCGGATCCAAGAAGATCTCAACATTTTACATTGGATTCCTATACCGACTGACTATGCCTCATTTTTTGTCAAATATCTCATCACCACTTTTAAATTCTAGGCCAGGATGGCGATCGAAACGCACGGCTCCAACCACAGCTTTGTCTCCTACCGCCTGGGCAACCTTACCTACACCTATTTGGCCGAATCCAGCGCACAGTTCAATGGCCTGCACCCCTTGATTGACCAATTCCTGACTCACTTGAATTGCTTGTTGATAATCTTTAAC
>MZXQ01000326.1:0-1694 GCA_002926195.1 Candidatus Methanomarinus sp. HR1
TTTTTTTCATTTTTCAACACTTCAATTTTTTCAGGCTTAACAGGATCTTTAGAAGTTTGACTCCGGGCAGCAGGGACAGATGAGCTGAGGATCTTAACAGATTCACCGCCGTGCTTACTTTTCTTAACCCTGATATCCACTATAACAGGAAGCTCAATGTCATTTGATACCAGAATAGACACACCGGGCGGCAGACGTTTCAATTCCTCTTCCACTTCACTGCTGATACCTTCCAGCCCCTTACTTATTGCCTTTAAGTCATTAGGATTGGTCATTTTCATAATGATCTGGGTATTACACTGGCTTAACACATTCTTATCTATTCGGGCCGGTCGCTGGCTGATAACCATCATGCCCATTCCGAACTTCCTGCCCTCTGAAGCTATGGTACGCAGTATCTCAGTACTGGCAGTTTTTTCAAATCCCCTCTCAGGGCAAAAATTATGAGCTTCTTCCACTACCAGCATACCAGGTGGTATTTTTCCCATTTTCCTGGCCTCGAACAGATCATTGCACAGTTTTGCCACTATCATACCCTGAAGTGGTGGAGCTACGCCTTTCATATCTATAATAGATGCCTTATCAGGTGAGAAGAGCTGGGTTATTTTAGTTGGGTGTTCCGATAGTATCTCGGACTCCTTGATCGATTCTAATGATGCTATCACACCCCACTTCAATTTACTCTTATTATTTCCTACCTCAAATATGATATCATCAATGGTATATCGATCGTTTTCGGCTTTTAGTTTAGTAATAGCTTCATACAGGATACCTTGCTGGTTACTTGATTTTTCATCAGGAAGAATTTGTATCAGGTTCTTTATGCTTAAGTTTATTCCATCCATCCTGAATACATCATCAGCCTCACGGTTTAAAACCTTATTTGCAGGTGTGTATATAGTGATCTGGGACCCATAACCTTTTGGCGATATCCCGTATTTGTTGTATATTGCCTCTATATTCCCGGGGCCAGGGATTTTAAGTGAGCCATATTCCCCGTGGGGGTCTATAATTAGCAACGGGATCTTATGCTCTAATATTTCCTCAAGTATTACACCTGCAGTATATGACTTGCCACTCCCCGTTTTTGCCAGTATGCTGCAGTGTTTCTGGATTAAATTGTTCATATCAAGAGATACTTTAATGTCATGTCCTTCCAGCAATCCGATGAAAATGTTACCATTGGAGAGACCAAGAATACTGCGTATCATATCATGATCTGCAGGGAAAACCTTATCGCCTGATGAAAAAGGGGTGCGTGGAACCCTTAATAGCCCTTCTCTATCGCGAAACCCAATAATTAAAGCCTCAGCTTCAAATTTATTGTGCGGAATTTTTACATTTCCACCGCTTGCCGCATTTGCAGCACTCTCCAGGTTAAAATCATCACTGCTTGATGTCATTGAAACAACTTGTGCCAATATCCACCCATCACTCTCGTGCCATACTTTAATGTAATCCGTACGTTTTACCAGATTGGTATTCGGTATAGCAAACTTAAATTCATGCGTACCTGTCTTGCCAAAGATCACACCTATTGAATCCCTTGTCACTGTCATACTTCCTTGTTATAGTATTTGACCGTACATGATATGAATATAGCGATATGAATAGTTAATGAATCACCACGAATATGCTCATCATTATCATAATAACACAGATACCTTTATATTCATGTTTGTCATATATATATA
>MZXQ01000326.1:1733-1906 GCA_002926195.1 Candidatus Methanomarinus sp. HR1
TTCAAAGCAATGGGTGGTATAGAAGCTGCACTTATCACAAGCCTGGGTGGTATTAATATGGTTTCACTGGTCCCACCCAGGACCAATGCCGATACACTTGCAGCTATGAGTTCCACATTACAAAATGCCGGAGACTTTATAACAACACAATTCAAAAAAGGACATTCCAACCG
>MZXQ01000326.1:2015-3202 GCA_002926195.1 Candidatus Methanomarinus sp. HR1
GGAATGGATTGGCAGTAATGCGTTGAATTCCGGAACAGTGCCAGTCACAAATAACCACAAGTAATATATATCATGCAATAATATTACTCTGAAAAGTGATATCCATGACAGAGAAGACCATTGAAGACATAAATACCAGGATCGCTGACGGCAGCGTTCATGTTGTCACAGCCGAGGAAATGCCTGATATAGTATCGCAACTGGGACCAGAACAAGCTGCTAAGGAAGTGGATATTGTTACTACCGGTACATTTGGTGCCATGTGTTCATCAGGAGTATGGATGAATTTCGGGCATTCCGACCCACCAATTAAAATGCAACGATTATGGCTTAATGATGTTGAAGCATACACAGGTGTAGCTGCAGTAGATGCATATATCGGGGCAGCACAATTAAGCAGCACCCGGGGAATGGAATATGGAGGAGCACATGTGATCGAAGATCTTGTAAGCGGCAAGTCTATTGATATCCATGCCACATCACAGGGCACTGATTGCTATCCACGCAAACTACTGGACACTACCCTCACTATTGAAGATCTCAATCAGGCAATAATGATGAATCCCAGAAATGCCTATCAGAAATATGCCTGTGCTTCAAATAGTTCTAACAGGATTCTGCAAACATATATGGGTACCCTGCTCCCCAATTGCGGGAATATAACATATTCAGGCTCAGGTATACTTTCACCGCTATCCAATGATCCGGAATACAGGACCATAGGTATGGGTACAAGGATCTTTCTTTGCGGTACACAGGGGTATGTCACAGGTGAAGGTACGCAACATGACCCGGATAATCAATTCGGTACACTGATGGTACAGGGAGATCTTAAAAAAATGGATAAAAAATATATTAGGGCTGCCACATTCAATGGATACGGCACATCACTATATGTGGGTATTGGAATACCTATACCTATACTTAATAGCGATCTGGCAAAGGCTACTGCAGTGACTGATGCAGACATCACAACCAGTATCCTTGACTATAGTGTACCACGACGTGATAAACCGGTATTGCGTAATGTGACTTATGAGGAGTTAAAGTCGGGAATGATTGATATTAACGGTCACGAGATCCTTACCTCATCTTTATCCAGTTTCCATGACGCCAGATCCATTGCAACTGAATTGAAAGAGTGGGTCAAGCAAGGTAAGTTCTATCCCACATTACCTGTTGAGAGG
>MZXQ01000326.1:3216-5058 GCA_002926195.1 Candidatus Methanomarinus sp. HR1
AGGGTCTGTGTATAGAAGATGCGGCTAAAATTATAATGGACAGTAGTTTCAGCCACTTACCCGTAGTATCAGAAGAAGACAAGCTGGTAGGCATTATTACAGCATGGGATATTGCCAAGGCAGTGGCAGAGAATAAGTATAATAAACTGGATGATGTAATGACAAAAGATGTGATCAAAGCAGATGCCACCGAACCTATCGATATAGCGGCATGCAGACTTGATCAGCATAATATCAGTGCCATGCCTGTAATCGATAAACACGGCAGGGTAGTAGGCATTATTACCAGCGATGATTTCAGCAAACTGATGGCAAGGAGGCGAGATAGATGAAGATCCTGCTATATGCAACACCAGAGATTATAGCACGCCCGTTAATCGCCGAAACCGTTCTTGAGACCGGTGCATTATTAAATGTGGACAGGGCAGATATTAAACCATCAGGGGGCGAAATAGTAATTGATGTACCCCGGGACAGGTATCATGAGGTCAAAGCAGCTTTAATAAAACGTGGTGCAAATATCATACCTTTAGAGCATCCTGTGATCAAGGACGATGAAGAATGTATCAACTGCGGAGCATGCATCTCAGTCTGTCCTACTGGTGTGATATCCTTTAATGAGGAATGGTGCGTGGTGATGGATGTAAGCAAATGTGTCCAGTGCGGTATGTGTGTGACTATGTGTCCTCATGGGGCGTTGAAGGTCGTTAAGGAATAAAATGCAAAGAGCAATGGTATTATTAAAGGATTCTAATAAGGGCAAATTATTAGTGATTTTATTTGTAATAACCTCAATTCTACTCTCAAGCTGTATTGATAAGCAAGAGAACATCGAAATTGATCTCAATAAAACAACGCAAGAAATAGTCAGGTATTCGCCTGAGGACCCGAATGTTGTGTATTTTGGGTTTGACTTTCCCGAAGACCCACAAAAAGATGCAAGGATATATGCATCGTTTTTACAATACTTAAGTAAAGAGACCGGGCGTACATTCAAGATATATTTCACATCAAAAAACGAAACCACACAGGATAATCTTGGCAAAGGCATCACTCAGTTTGCAGTACTCGACGCACTCAGCCATATTAAAGCACATGATGAAAATGGTGTTATCTGTATAACCCGGAGTCTGAATGAAGATGATAAAAACAACCACATCGCTGTAATCGTCACACAATGGAATAGTAATATCACAGAATTAAAAGATATGCGTGGCAAGAGTTTTTGTTTCGGTTCATTCGACTCGGCACAGGGGCATCTGATCCCACGCAAAATGCTTGAAGATGCAACAATAAGGCTACTAAATCTTAAACATTATGTGTACACAGAGACACACAGTCACTGTGCAGAAGCAGTAATAAATGATGAATATGACGCAGGAGTGATGGATGATACGCTAGCGTTTTCTCTTGCAAAAGAGAAGAAACTGAGGATTATAGCAGTTTCTGATCATTACCCGAACTATGGAATATCAGCAAACAAAGATGTTGATATTGAACTCCTGGAGGATGTGAAGCAAGCACTGCTGGATTTTAAGCCGGAAGGTAAGCATGCAGGGAATCTGATTGACTGGGATAAGACAGAAATGGCATATGGTTTTATTGAGGCTAATGAATCGAATTATACCGAACTAAGAAATTTAGCAATAAAGTATGGTGTAATTGAGTAGGAGATGGCTCTTAAACTATCGATTTTACGCATATGTTTTAAGTCAAGACTTTCTAAAAATGTTAGTTGTTCAGGACTTTTCCGACAATCTCAGTTAATACAATAAATTACACCACCGATAAATTTATATATGAAACCGCCATTAAAAGTATTTGAAAAAATTAATTGATTAT
>MZXQ01000326.1:5184-5353 GCA_002926195.1 Candidatus Methanomarinus sp. HR1
TTAGAGGATTTTGATAAGAGCAAATTATTAGTGTTTTTAGAGACTTTGTATTATTTTCTGGACACGACTTAAGCATTTCGTAGACTATATATGTGGTCGTACACATTTCAGAAGAAATTAAAAAGTCTCTGTTTTTATTTGTAATAACCTCAATTCTACTCTCAAGCTG
>MZXQ01000326.1:5408-14616 GCA_002926195.1 Candidatus Methanomarinus sp. HR1
CATAGGTCTGCTATTCATTCTAACTGTACTTGTAGTAGGTTCTGTCAATCATATGATTGGAGAAATTCTTGGAAATGAGATACTGGATAAGGAGCTGGCTATCACAGAACATATGGCTTGCGACCTTGCAATCCCTATCCTGAACAGGGATGTCACATTAATTCAGGAGAATATTTATAACCTTAAGGACCAAAATGTAAATGTAAAATATATTTATATAGTAGGTTTTGACGGAACTGTAATTGCAAGCACATTTAACGATGGTTTTCCGATTGATCTTATCACTACGAACACAATATCAGCTGATGAAAATATTTCAATTCAAACACTATCAGCAAATGAAAAACCCATTCAGGATATTGGCGTTCGCGTGCTCGAAGATATGGATGCAAAAGTCCATATCGGGTTTTCAAGAGAATATCTTCTTGAATCTATTACAAGGACTACGAATCTGATCATCAGTATAGGCGCTGGGATTCTGGTGTTTGGCATTTGTTTAAGTTTTTTATTAACACGCAGAATAACCAATCCCATTGAAGAACTGGTAAAGGGAACAAAGAGAGTGGGTGAAGGGGATTTCGACTTCAGGATAGATATAGTGAGTAATGATGAGATAGGAATACTCACAAACTCATTCAACCAGATGATCGCTGAGCGTAAAGTTGCAGAAGACCGGATAAAAGTATCCTTAAAGGAAGAGGAGGTGTTATTGCGTGAGATACATCACCGCGTAAAGAACAATCTCCAGGTTGTTTCGAGTATGCTCAATTTACAAGCACGAATTACTAAAGACACTGCTGCGATTGACGTACTCTCAGAATCCAGAAACAGGATCGAAGTTATGGCTCTTATCCATTCCCAATTATACGAAAGCGAGAATTTATCAGAAATAAATATGAAGAAGTTTGTGGATAAGTTGCTCAGTCAGTTACTTCTGAGTTATTCAGTCCGGGATACGAAGATCACTAAATCCGTTTCCGTAATTGATCATCCATTCCCAATATCAATTGCAACACCTATAGGATTAATTATCAATGAATTGCTCTCAAACGTATTAAAACATGCCTTTGATAACAGAAAAGAAGGAAAAATAGAAGTAATTCTTAATAAATCCCAAAAAAATAAGATCAACCTGACAATCAGTGATGATGGCATTGGATTACCGGAAGGGTTTGATATCAATATCACTAAAACGCTCGGCCTGCGTCTGGTAAAAATCCTTGTAGAACATCAATTGCAGGGCATCTTGGAAGTCATCAGTAAAGAAGGAACAACTTTTAATATAGAATTCGATATGGGAGATAATGATAATGAAAAAAGCGAGAATATTAATAGTCGAAGATGAAGCCATTGTGGCTGAAGATCTGGAAAATTTGATTATAGATTTTGGTTACGAAATGGTGGGGAGTGTTGTCGGCGCAGATGATGCTATACAACAGGCAATTGAGCATAGACCTGATCTGATTTTAATGGACATTATGCTTAAAGGAAATAAAAACGGAATAGATGCAGCAAATGAGATAAAAGATATGCTAAAAATTCCGATTATTTTTTTAACTGCATATTCGGATCTTAAATTGATAGAAGAAGCTAAAAACACTGAACCGTATGCATTCATCGTCAAACCGTTCCAGGATAAGCAAGTTATTGCATCCATTGAAATGGCTCTCAGTAGAAGCCAGATTGAAAAAAAATTATTCCAGAGCGAGGAAATATACCATACCCTTATTGATAATATTCAGGACGGTCTTTTTCTCATACAGGACGGAAAACTCAAATTTGTTAATGAGGCATTTTCCAGAATACCTGGTTATACAGTTGATGAAGTTTTAGGNNCAGAATGATGAAAGGTGAGAAGGTGCTCAGTAATTACGAATTCCATGGTATACGAAAGAACGAGACGAAACGGACTACTATCTATCTGGTCTGCAGTCCCATTACGTATCAAGGCAAGCCTGCAGTACTGGGAACAGTGAAGGATATTACCAAGCGCAAGCAGTTAGAGGAACAAATGCAACTGATCAATGAAGAACTGGAAGAACGCATTATTGAGCGGACTACTGAATTGAAGCAAACTTATAAGCAGTTATATCACGCGCAGAAGATGGAATCTGTTGGAATACTTGCCGGTGGGATCGCACATGATTTTAATAATCTCCTGACCGTAATTCTTGGTAATATCTTACTTGCAAAAAAGGATGTCGATCCGGAAGATCGGGTATTCAATGTGCTTTTGGAGGCAGAGGACGCATCTCTGCGTGCAAAGGACCTTACCCAGGAATTACTCACCTTCTCAAAAGGCGGAGAGCCAATTAAGAGAACGATCTCGATATCGAAATTAATAAAGGATACTGTCAACTTTACAATAAGGGGAACCAATGTTACATGTAAGTTCGAGATACCTGATAACCTTTATAATATTGATGGCGATGATGTGCAGATCACCCAGGTCATCAGTAATATCATCATCAATGCCGATCAGGCTATGTTAAAAGGTGGAACAATCCGGGTGCGGTGCGAGAATGTTACTATTTCAAGTGAAAATGAGAACACCACATTACCAGAAAACAAAAATTTTATCAGGATATCAATAGAAGATCATGGAACAGGTATGCCAAAAGAACAGATCTCTTTGATATTTGATCCCTTCTTCACAACAAAAGAGAAAGGAAGCGGTCTTGGACTTGCGACAGCATATTCAATCATTAAAAAACACGGCGGGCAGATCACCGTAGAATCAGAAGTAGGTACCGGATCAACTTTTTATATTTATCTTCCGGCTGCTCAAAAGAAAGTATCACCAAAGGCTGATATGGATGTTATTGAAAAACCCTCCGAGGGCTCTGGTGAAAGGATCCTGGTGATGGATGACGATGAGAATATTAGATTCCTTTTAAGCGAGATCCTGACATCATATGGATATATGACCGAATCCGCATGTGATGGAGCGCAGGCTATTGAACTGTATAAAAAAGCGNNNNCCATCAAGGAACTGATCAGGATTAACCCTGATGTAAGAGGAATAGTATCAAGTGGTTATTCCAATGATGCAATAATGGCAAATTATAGACAATATGGCTTTAGCGGAGTAATCAGCAAACCATATAGACCTGATGATCTGGTTAGGATCGTGCAGGATGTGCTCAATTCATCTAAATAGTATTAATATCCTCTATCCATTCATGTTCTCATCCTCCCTTAAAGGCTACTTGCAGGTTGCAACAGCATCAATTCTTTTTGGCCTTATCGGGATATTTATAACCCTGATCACCCGAATGCCCCTGCCTTCTATTATCTTCTACCGGCTTCTGATCGGACTTGGTGGCATTATACTCTTTCTGGTATGCTGCAGCAAGCTCAATGAACTGCGCTTAAATAAAAAAAAGCCCTACCTCTTCCTGCTGGGTTTATTTCAGGCGACCACCATGCTCTTTTATTTCTTCTCAGTTAAAAATACCACAGTCTCTATTGCCGTACTTTTGCTATATACTGCCCCAATATATGTCACTATCCTGTCTCCATTGTTATTAAAAGAGTCTATCACCGGACATAGCCTATCTGCACTTATTTTGTCCATAATAGGGGTCATTCTTATTGTCCGGCCCGGCATTGTATTTCAGGATACGGATAGTATATATATACTCGGACTGGGTGCCGGATTGATATCAGGTATGTTCTATGCCTGTGTGATTATATTATCAAGATATCTGAGGGACTCTTATACAGGTACGGCACAGGCCACATGGGGAACAATGATAATCCTGGTCATCTTTTTACCTTATTCTACTTCAGTATCCTATGAAGTGCTGCTTGATAATCTGCATCTGCTCATACTCCTTGGTCTTCTTCCAACCGCTGTAGGTTCAATTCTTTTTCTTAATGGTATTATGCATATCAAAGCCCAGAATGCCAGCATCATCGGATTGCTTGAACCGGTTAGTGCTGTGATCTTCGCCTTTATTATACTTGACCAATCTATTAGTATGACTACTCTAATAGGTGGAGTGTTGATATTATTAAGTGCATTAATTCTCAGTATGGAACGACCTGTAAAAGATATTCAGGATATGGCTTAAAAAAAATTCTTCAATAACTTGCATATTAACAGTTTACAGATCACACATGAAGTATCCCTGCCCTTTACCGTATAGTACACCCTATACCTACTAACAGGTCATTGACATCCCGGTGTACTTTACCAGCATCCATATCCCCCTGTATAGTAACTCTATACGTTACACTGACCCTGCTTTTACTATAACCGTCATAGATATCAATAATCTCAACACAGACAATACCTTCCATATGTGAGATAATGTCTTGAATAATCTCCGGAACAGCAGCCTGTGCAATGAGCGCCGATACATCCCTTTGGTGATGATCAAGGTTCTTAGTCTTCCAATCGATCAACTCATCGCTATGCAGCAGGCGTATGTTCTCTATCTTAAGTTCAATTTCCCTGCCACTTCGCTCAATGATCACAGTCCTGGGTGTTACCTGCTTGATAATACCTATATGTGTCACACCTGAATACTGGTGTCTGAGTCCCCGTTCACATCCGATAGACCTGATCAATTCCTCAAATTCAGCGATCCCGGCATTGATGAGCTTATCAGAGCGTCCCAGTGCAGCCTCAGTATCACCAAAGTGTATGGCAGCACGCCTCATTATATCTGCAAAACCTGCAATGTCGCCTGATTTTACTGTATCTGAGATATCCTTACAGACTTTCATATAAACACTATGTACTGTTTCTACTTCAGGGTTCATCTGGATCATAGCATACAAATACGGGTTCTGTGCCAGTATCCTGCCAGTAAAATCCACCATGATCGCATATACAGGACTCATGAAACTTCTGGACTTTGATACATCAAAGTCCAGTTGCGCCATAGCAGAACCAATAGAAATGTATGCAAAATGCGTAAGACCCTGAACAACAGCCATCATACGATCATGCTCAATCGCTGTGGTCACTTCAATATGTGCTCCTGCATCCTCATAGAGAGAACGAATGATCGGAGTCCAGTGTTCGCACCTCCCATCTACCGGTACCAGGATAACTGTCTGTCCATGCAGATCAGGAATCGTAGGTCCGAACATAGGATGTGTACCCAGCAATTCCACGCCTTTTGGCGCATACTGCTGCATAACACTGACCGGACCGGTCTTTACAGAAGTGATATCCATCAACAGACTTCCTTTTTTCATTTTAGGTGCTACTTGAGCGATCACCTGTTCAGTGAGATTAATAGGAACTGATATCATAACAGCATCTGATAAGGGTATTTCCTCGTCCGGATCATCTGCAAAATACACACCCAGCTCTAATGCAATATCCCTTCTTGCATTAGCACCCCAGACCGTTACCTCCCATCCATGATCCTTATAGAACCGGGTGAACCACTGCCCTGTTTCCCCTGTTCCGCCAATGATCAGGATCTTCATAATACCGCCTTTACTGTTTATTAAGCACGTCTCTGACTGCCTGCTCCATGACATCAACAGGAGGTGTGATACCGGTCCATATCCTGAAACTCTCAGCACCCTGCAGTGTCAGCATCCTGATACCATCAATAGTAATAGCATTAGCTTTGTTACCTTCTTGCAAGAACATGGTCTCAAGTGGACTATATACCAGATCAAAAACAACCTGTCCCTTATGCATCATATCTGCAGTTACCAGGGTATTATTAATATCGGGATACATTCCTACTGAAGTAGTATTGATCAAAATATCAGACTCAGCTACCTGTCTGGTAATGTCCTCAAGACCACAGGCACATGCCTTTCCAACACGGGACACATTCCTGGCTAATGTAATTGCCCGTTCTACTGTCCTGTTGGCTATGGTAACATAGGCTTTGTGTTTTGCCAGTTGGAACGCAACAGCTCTGGCAGCACCTCCTGCGCCCAGTATCAGTATATGGCTGTTCGGGATTACACAACCTTCCAATGTCAATGCATTCATTGCCCCTATACCATCAGTATTATGTCCGATCACCGTATCATGTCGAAATTCAATAGTATTTACTGCTCCGATAGCTTCACAAAGCGGATCAGGATCAATAAAATCAAGTGCCGTTTCCTTTAACGGTATAGTGAGGTTCAAGCCTCCGAAACCCATGGCTTTAGCTCCCATAATAGCATCGCCAAGATTACTTTGAATAACCCTGAACTTATGATACTCACAATCCATACCCAATTTCGCATAAGCAGCATTATGCATCACAGGAGACAGGCTGTGTCCCACAGGGTCTCCGTAAACTGCATATATTGTCTTCATACCAGTACCTCTATCATATTTCGCAGATCATCGATCCTTATCTGGCCAGGTGCTACAGCCTCATTAACTGACCCATAGGTAAGTACAGAGCCATATATGGGTGCCGCAACCCTGGTATGACTCCCAAGTTTTCCCATTGCAATGGTGCATACAGGGAAATTTACTTCTTGTGTGACCTTAAGAAGGTTCAGTGTATCAATACTGCTTTTAGGAGTTACTGCAAGTTTGGGGATATCTGCCCCCGCATCCCTTGCCTGTTCCAGTATAGCCAGCATATTGCCTGGAGTAGTCTTAAAATCATGTGAAGAAATGATCACCGTCTTATTAGCAAAACGTGCAGATTCTATCACAATATCCTTCATAGAAGATGATAGTTCCACATCCACGCAATCAGCCTGTGATATAGCAGAATTAAGCAATTCTATTCGCTTCGATTCACTGCCTTCCCAATGTCCACCTTCATCTCTGGTGCGATTAGTAACAATTATAGGAAGCTTGAATTGTGATTTTAATTGATCTAATAGATCATTCAATTCCCCTGCATCCATTATACCTAAAAGATCTATCCTTAGTTCCAGAATGTCAGCTCCCATTGACCTTGCCTTATTGGCAGTGTCAATAGCGTCCGTATCAATAACAGCAACAATCCCTGGCCTGGTGCTAAGGTCACATTGTCCGATCCGTACCATTCCTGTATACCGTATTATTTCTCGATAATGGTCTCTTCGATCTTCATACCAAAATGCCGGGCCGTATCTTCATAAGAGACCAGTATTTCATCCCCTTCCTGTAAAGCAGTTACTGCAATGGGTGTGCCATCTTTATCTACCAGTTTAATAGTCTCGGCATTCTGCAATATTGTGGATATCAGCACATCATTAATTTCTGCTTCAACCAGCATCATAGGCCTTTTTTCGATCTTTACACGACCTACAATGGCAGTTCTTTGCTGTCCACTTGCATCGATGATTGTTACCTCATCTCCGGCACCCAGTTCGGAAAGATATTGGGTCTTTTCCCCTATTTTAATGTAAGCATGTACAGCTCCTGCATTAACTCGAAATGGTCTGGCAGCTACATAAGGACTGTCTTCTGATTCGGAATGTATCAGGAACATACCATTGGACTGGCTACCCACCAGCATTCCTTCACCTACGCTCATTAACGAGCATGTATCCACACATACTCTATCGCCCATGCCTAATGGTTTTACTTTTGTGACTGTAGCTATACCTAAACTGGTCTCCTCTACACTGCTCATTTCAACAACCTGCATTGTCCGTTTGATCTCTGAGAGGTCATCCGTATCCAGTAGTACTCCATGAGAACCATGTTCCAATGTTTTAAATGCAATTTCAGTTTCCTGGGCATCCTTTACCCCTGATATGATCTCTACATCAAGCTCCTGGAGAGCTGCTATCAGGTTCTCAAGCGGAATGACTTTCCAGTCCGTACCTACTACTATTATGTAGTCACATACTTTACCCAATTCTGCAGCAAACTCTTCGTATTGTTTATCCTTAATAACCACGTATCCGGCAATGGTCAGTCCCTTCTCTTTTAACTGCAGTGCCAGGTTAATATCCCTGCTTCCTGAAAAATCAACTGGCAGGGGATGCATACCATCCCCTTCACTATTTTTACCAATTACATAAACATCTGCACTGCCTTCTCCTTCTCTTTCAAAAGCAGCTACCTTGATAGTACCCAGTTCCTTAACCCTGGCAATATCCTCTTCATTAACAAGAACAAAGTCAACTCCGGATTCAAGTCCGGTAGTTATCTTCTGTTTCCGATCATCCCATGCTCCCGTATCTGCTTTTATCCATACGGTCTTCTTATCTTTCACGCCAGTTCCTCCAGAGCTTCTTCTACGCTTGCATTCTTATGTGCGATCTTCGTAATAGCCCTGGTCATCTTTGTAGGATTCGGATGTTGAAATACATTTCGACCTATAGCTACGCCGCGTCCACCTGCATCTATACATCCGCGTATCATTTCTAAGAACTCCGTATCAGTATCTGTCTTTGGTCCGCCTGCCATAACCACAGGTACAGGACAACCTTTTACTACATCTTTGAAAGTATCGGGGTCACCTGTATAGTTGGTCTTGATCACATCAGCGCCCAGTTCTGCTCCTGCCCTGGCTACATGTGCAACCAGTTCCGGATCATTGGAATCCTTTATATTATTTCCTCTTGGATACATCATTGCCAGAAGTGGCATACCCCAGTAGTCGCAGGATTCTGCTACAATACCCAGTTTCTCAAGCTGGTCGGATTCTGTTTCACTGCCTACATTGATGTGAACACTTACAGCATCAGCACCCAATTTAATGGTTTCTTCAACTGTGCATACCTGAACCTTATCGTTCGGGTCAGGACCCAGTGCAGTAGATGCACTCATATGGATTATAAGACCTATATCACTACCGTAGCCGCGATGGCCGTGCTTTGCCATACCTTTCTGGAGCAGAACTGCATTGGCCCCGCCCTCTGCTACTTTATTCACCATTTTAGGAAGGTCTACCAATCCTGTTACCGGACCTACCGAGATACCATGGTCCATGGGAATGATCACCATATTGCGGCTTTCTCTATCCATTATACGCTCTATTCTAATACTCTTACCAATTTCTGACATGAATTCACCTTATCGTGATAGTATGTGACATAGTAGCATGATAGTATATAAGCATATCGATTCACTTTATTGTACTACTCTGCAAGTGTAATTTGGATACCATCATAATACTGCCACTGTAAAAAGCAAATACTCCATAGTAAGCATAATAATAGAATGTTTCAAGCCTGATAAGACGCTTCCCTCACCCATGACCCCTGCTATCAGTCCTGAACATATACCCTGTATCACTGCAGCATGAAAGAACAAACGGTTAAATACGTTCACATCAAATGCCTG
>MZXQ01000325.1:0-151 GCA_002926195.1 Candidatus Methanomarinus sp. HR1
TACGGTTCGATCTACTCCCTGAAACTTATTATTGGGTGAAAGCGGAAATCGCTGTTAATCAGCAGGTAATTACACATCTTGCTTCGTTTGTACCACTTTATGATAAACTACATGACATTATAGTTGATGCACGGAGAAGTAACATTATTTA
>MZXQ01000325.1:239-1365 GCA_002926195.1 Candidatus Methanomarinus sp. HR1
TTAATACTTGTTACAATTATTTTAACTTCGTTCTATACTCCAATTGTATTAGCTTCGACTGTGTATGGTCCTGCTAATTTCGAACGGACAACTAATAATAAAAATATATATTTCGATGATTTTTCGTTGAGTAATATTGATAAAAATTATACATTATATATCAAAAATGGAGATTCAGAAACAAACCAAGCAAGCAGTGCTTTAATAAGTCTAAATGGAGAGAAGGTTGTAAAGACAGATCGGTTTAATCAAAAAGTCCAACTGATAACAGAAAACGTATCTTTGCAATCAATAAATGAATTAGAAATCGAAATGAGGAGTAAACCCGGAAGTGGTATTACACTCTGGATTGAGGACGAATCGCCCTGCATCACTATACATTCCCCATTTGATGATATTACTGCCAATGAACCAATTGTTGTCTCAGGTACTGTTGATAGTTTGATAACATCTGATATCACAATAGATCATAACGGTCAAACATCTGTAGTGTCAGTAGTAAACAAGAGTTTTTCAACCACTCTAGATCTTACTGAAATTAATTGTATTACTATAAGTGCAGTTGATCTAATAGGTAGAGTTAGAACAACTACTCTTCTTCTTGATGGCGATATGCTGCCAGAATCTTATGAACAGTTATTGGGATTTGATCCGCAAGATCCGGACTCTGATTCTACTATCACCCAGCAAAATGAGGGTGGAAATGGAATTCCGGATGGCCTGGAAACCCTTGGTAATGACCTGCCTTCTTTTGTCAAATCTCGTATAGGTGCTGATCCATTTACAGATGATACAGATAACGATGGACTAACTGATTATTTTGAGCTGATGAAATTAGGCCTGATGACCGATATCAGGTCAAACGACTCTAATAATGACGGAATACTTGATATTGAGGAAGATCCGGATAATGATGGCCTGACAAATATTCAAGAGCAAGCACATGGAACTGATCCTCTGGTTAGTGATACAGATGAGGATTCATTATTAGATGGTCTTGAAGTGATTGATCTGGGTACTGATCCGCTTTCTAAAGATACTGACGATGATAATCTTGACGATGATAGTGAATTACGACTTGGCACTGATCCTTTAGATCCTGACACTGATGATGATGGCATTCTTG
>MZXQ01000325.1:1439-2043 GCA_002926195.1 Candidatus Methanomarinus sp. HR1
TGGATGAATCATTTGAAACTGCACAAATTAGTATTCCTTATGATTACGAAAATATAGAAAATCCATCGGATCTGTCTATATTCTATTTCAATGAAAGCCTTGGAACTTTTGTTAGGATTGAGTCCACTGTTGATCCTGTATCCCATACAGTAACAGGTACTACCTCCCACTTTTCCACTTTTGCAATCTTTAGCGTACCCAATTGGAATGCCCTTTTTGAAGCTGATATGAACCTTGGAAGAGGTGGTACTGATGTTGTCTATGTTGATGTCATGTTCACAATGGATAGTTCAGGCAGCATGAGCTGGAATGATCGATATGGTTATCGTAAAACGGCAGCAAAAAGTTTTGTAGGAGCACTTATTTCAGGAGATAGAGCAGGGGTTGTTGACTTTGATCATTATGCAAGGGTTACCAGGCCTCTTACTGATAACCTTAATGCAGTCAATTCTTCAATAAACAGTCTTGATTCCTCTGGTGGAACAAATATCGGTGCTGGTGTAGGTACGGCAAATAACCATTTGATAAGTTCCGGCGACTCCGGACATGCATGGATGATGATCCTGCTTACAGATGGTCAGGGTTATTATAATAATTACTATAC
>MZXQ01000324.1:0-563 GCA_002926195.1 Candidatus Methanomarinus sp. HR1
CTGTTATGTTAGATAAAGCAAGGCCCCCCCATCCTGCGCACTTCTTGCCTCATGCCATAATTCATACCTGTGTTTTTGCTCTCTCACTGTTTAACAGGTTCAATAATATCAGCAAAAGCAAAATTCGGATGGACTTCCCTGATACGTACACGTACATGTTGTGAGATCCGGCCATGTTTTACAAATATAACCAGATCATCTATTTTGGCTATTCCATCACCTTTTTCACCTATGTCCAGAATATCTATATCATACTCCTGCCCTTTTTCTATTGAAGCATTAATAAACTTCTTAGCTATAACATAGATCTCAGCACTTTGTTTTCGTGAAGCTTTCGGAGTAAATGACTTGACATATACAAAATTGCGCTTTATTTCATCCAGCAGTTCCTTGAACAGATCACCCTGGAATACCTTAACTACGAAATTACCTCCGGGTATCAGCAGTTTCTTTGCCACATCAAGTGCCGAGTAGCTCAGGTCGACAGACCGTGCATGATCCAGGCTCCAGTTGCCAGAAAGATTGGGAGAGGCATCACATATCACAGCATCCGTACCATGTTC
>MZXQ01000324.1:608-2591 GCA_002926195.1 Candidatus Methanomarinus sp. HR1
CCGCCGGATAGTTCCTTAGCTGCCTGGAGCCATCCGCCTGGTGCTGCACCGAGGTCAACAACCGTACTGTCGGGTATTATGACGTTATATTTAATGTTTATCTGCTGTAGTTTATAAGCTGCTCTGGACCGGTAACCCTCGTCCTTTGCCTTATAATAAAAAAAATCCTTCTGATTTCTTGCCATCCAAGGGTTTATTGGTAAGAAAGTCCTTAAAGATGTCCCATAGGTGAGATAGAATTGTTTATTGAACTGGATGGATGGATGGCAAAACTTCGGTTTTCCGCATGTCATTTTATACCTGATCATCCCAAATGCGGGAGATTGCATGGTCATACCTATGCAATTAATGTGCGTATTGAAGGTAAGCAGGTTGAAGAATTTATAATGGATTTCGAAGTTTTAAAAGATATTGTATCTGATATTTGCGAGCGTCTGGACCACAGGGTACTGATGGCCCGAAACGACCCCAGACTTAAGATAAAAGAAGATGCGAATTATTTTAATATAGAGATCATTAAAAGCTGCAAGCATTATGTACTACCGGCTGATGATATCATACTATTACCTATTTCTTCAGTAAGTGCTGAAGAACTGTGTAAATACTTCCTTAATGAGATATTAACAAGTATTAAGAAGAATAACCATGCAGATAATATCACTGCTATACATGTAAGACTGGATGAAGGTATCGGACAGGGTGCAGGGTGTAGTCTACAGGTAAGATTAAAATGAAATACATTGTACTCTTATGTGATGGCATGGCAGATTACCCTCTTGATGAGCTGGGTGGTCTGACTCCGCTGCAAGCGTCGGATATACCAAATATGGACCATATTGCAAGAGAAGGTAAATGCGGCCAGGCACAAACCATTCCGTTAGATCTGCCTCCCGGTTCTGATGTAGCCAATCTTTCTATACTGGGGTATGACCCTGCCAAATACTACACTGGAAGAGGACCGTTAGAAGCTGCCAGTATGGGTGTTGAACTGGAACTGAAGGATATTGCTTTTCGGTGCAATCTTATTACAGAGCACAATGGCATTATAGCTGACTACAGCGCAGGCCATATCACCACACAACAAGCAGGCGAACTTATTACAATGATAGATGAACAACTGGGTACCAGTAATATAAATTTTTATCCTGGTATCAGTTACCGCCACCTGCTTGTCTTATCCGGTCTTCAATGCCTTGATGCACAGTGCACACCACCGCATGATGAGGTTGGCAGTAAAGTCGATGATTTTTTACCTACAGGACAGGGTTCTGATATTCTGGTAAAGCTTATCAAGGATTCAAAACCCCTGCTGGAAGCCCATGAGATCAATAAGAAAAGGTCTGGTGAGGGGAAGAATATGGCGAATATGATATGGCCGTGGGCGCAGGGTCATGCGCCTTCAATGCCTAAATTCAGGGAACTATATGGTATTGGCGGGGCAATGATATCTGCAGTAGACCTGTTAAAAGGAATAGGTATCTATGCAGGATTAAGAGTGATCGATGTACCGGGTGCGACAGGTTATCTTGATACTAACTATAAAGGTAAGGCGGATTTCGCTTTAAAAGCTCTTGAATCTGATGATTTTGTTTATATTCATGTGGAAGCTGCTGATGAGGCAGGTCATATAGGCGATATAGAAGCTAAAATGAAAGCTATAGAGGATTTTGATAGGTATGTTGCGGGACGTGTTTTGAAGGGATTGAGAGTGTTTGATGATTATAAGGTTTTATTGATGCCTGATCATAGGACGCCGATAGCTTTGCGGACGCATACTTATGACCCGGTGCCTATTGCAGTGTTATCAAGTGGAGGGGAAGGGGATGATGTTATAGAGTATGATGAGTTTTCTGTGGAATCGGGTTCATTGGGTATTATTGAAGGTTATAAGATAATGGAATATTTAGTTAAGTAAATCCTCCCTTCGGTCCCTCCCTTTTTTCTTTGTCCGGGTGATTTTCTCGAGCTGTGTATGATTCGATT
>MZXQ01000323.1:0-3611 GCA_002926195.1 Candidatus Methanomarinus sp. HR1
CTTACTGAAAGTTCTGATGTTCTATAGAATACCATTTCGTAATCTAATTCTTCAAAATCCTCTGCAGCAAGATAAGGAGTATCATGATGTGAGTGTTCACTTATTTTTGTGGCATTGAAGTGAGAATAATCATTTATACTTTTATCAATAAAATATAATTCATTATCGGTTATCTCTGAAGTCTCAGGGTCTACTAAAGAGCGATATTTTACCTGACAGTAAGGACCATAACCAGATTCATATTCTTTTATTAATCCTTTGTTTTGGAGTTCTTCTATAATAAGATCAAAATTAGAAGGTGCTGGACCAAATGGATATTTTAAATAAGTTTCACTTGATAGTTTTTTTTCGAATAATTCATAATAATTAAAATCAGTAAAATATAAAATTTTGTACAATACTGTTTTACCTACATTATCTAATTGGTCGGTTTTATGTATTATGTAATGCAAATACTGTTTTACTTTTTTCAAATTCAAAGAATTAGTATTATAGGAACTATCTGTCACTCTTCATATCACCACCGTTCAAAAACTTCATGATATACATTTATCACAATATATATATGTTTTCTGGCTTGGAAGTGGAGACTTTGTTTTTTAATCAACATTTATTAAAAACGACATAAGCATACATTATATCCACGTCTGAAAAGGGGTGTTAGCGTTTGACGTTGAGAAAGATGTTCGAAGAGCTGCTCCTTTGATCTTGGCAGGCACTACAACTAGTACACTTAAGCGTAAATTTACATACCCTTTATCGGCAAATCGCTCGCGAACTCNNACTCAAAATCAGCCGCGATACAGCCCGTCATTGGCGACGGCGTTGGTTAGATATGGCTGGTGATGAAAAGTCGGTTCCGAAACGTTTGCAAGATGCTCCTCGATCAGGATCGCCGCCTACGTTTACAGCAGAACAGTTAACCCATCTGTTTGCCATTGCCTGTGAAGACCCNNTATATTATATTATATTACCCCACCTGCTTGCTGTGGGGACATACTGAAGCACATTGCAAACAGGCTGCATACCCGAGCATCAGTGCTTCATTTCCAATGAGATTGAAGCATTTCTGCCAGTCAATGGAACCCTTCGTGTAAGGATCACCCTGTTTTACTGATATCGCTCCTGTAGGACATTCCCTCATGCAAGGTCTATCACATGTGTCACAGATGGAGTCAAAATCCGAGAGAGGGTCGCCTGTAAGTGGCGCCTGGGTTACCACAGAAACAAGTCTGACAATGGAACCGTGTTCCGGATGTATCAAAAGATCGTTCACACCCCGTTTTCCCAATCCTCCATGTACTGCTGCCATTTTAACGGAGAAATACACTGCTGGCTTCAAGGCTCCTTTGATGTCCTGTAATCCTGCTTTCACAAAGGCTTCTGGTAGGTGAACAGGGAGTCCTGTGGCACCACTTCTGTAGCCCCACTTCTTCTGTATGTATCGCGACATTTTGTATCCTGCACACAGGTTCTCTGTGTTCATACCGTGAATTTCAACTACGGATTTTGCTTTGTTTATGTGGGATTCCTGTACCATGTCTGGATTGTGAACAAGTCCCATGGTTATAACGGCTTTTGCATCTGGGATAAATTGCTGTGGGTGAAACTCTGGGGGAGCATCTGCATATCGCTCAATAGGGGCGATTCCCACAAGATCCATTTCAAGCACTTCTTTTGCATACTTTTTAACATCTTCAGTTATTTGGTCATTCATTTATGAACACCCTACTTAATTCATCATTATTGTATATTATATTATATCACAGTATGTGCTATATAAAAGGTATCACTCCGATTCGTCCGTAAAGTACTCATAAGGCAAAAAAATACAGCTGAGCTTAGCGATATTCCCTACAGATTTTCCTATATTCTCTCATTTGGTTTCAATGCGGGCTTTTGCCTGTCTTGAATGATTTTCGCCTCAAACCGCCCCAGGAAAATGATAAGTTCTTCTTCGTGGATTTGACAGACATTGGCTAATCGATTGGCTTTGTAAAAAGGCAATTCTTAACTCCTACTGATATCAACACCAAATTCAATACATTTTTCTATGCTTTCATCATCTGGATTCCATAAGCATTTTATACCTTGATTTACAAGTAAAAAGCCTGATTTCTCTAATAGACTATTTATCTTGGATATAGATTCACCACTCCACCCATAACAACCAAATGCTGCTGCTTTTTTATTTTTAAATCGCAATCCTTCAATTTCTTCAAGAATAGCAGCCGTGGCACTTGTTATTCCTTTGCCAATTGTGGGAGAACCAACGAGAATTATCTTTGATTTAAATATTTCTGTAATAATGTCGTTCTTATCTGTTTTTGCTATATTGAACAATTTGATGTTAACGTCTTTGTCTGATTTTTTAATACCCAATGCGATATTTTCCGCCATAATTTTTGTACCATCCCACATTGTATCGTATAGAATTGTTATTTGGTTTTCTTGATAATTATGTGCCCATGAAAGATATTTTTCTATAATCTGCGTTGGATTATTTTGCCATATTACGCCATGACTTGTTGCAATAATATCAATGGGAAGTTTTAATGATAACACTTCATTGATTTTTTTTTCAACAAGAGAACTAAATGGCGTTAAAATGTTTGCATAGTATTTGATGCATTCTGAAAAGAGTTCCGCCTGATCAACAAGATCATTAAACATATACTCGTTGGCATAATGTTGGCCAAAAGCATCATTACTGAATAAAATATTATCTTCTGTTAAATAACAAGCCATACTATCTGGCCAATGAAGCATTTTCATTTCTACAAAAACCAATACTTTGCCGTTTCCAATTTCAATTTTGTCGCCAGTTTTAACTGGATGAAAATCCCAGTCCCTATGATAATGGCCTTTAAGAGATTTTATTCCGTTTTTAGTACAATAAATAGGTGTATCTGGAATATAGCTCATTAGCTCAGGTAGGCTTCCACTATGGTCAATTTCTGCATGATTGGCAATTACATAATCAATTTTGTTTAAATCAATCTCTTTTTTCAGGTTCTCGACATACTCTTTTGCAAATGGCTTCCACACAGTATCAATAAGAACATTTTGTTCTTCTCTGACCAAATAGGAATTATAGGTAGTGCCTCTGTGTGTTGAATACTCATTGCCATGAAAATTTCGCAATTCCCAATCAATCTTTCCAACCCAATCGACATTGTTCTTGACTTTAATTTTCATCTTTTGTTTCTCCTTCTATTCTTTATCAGCCACGGATGGCTGGTTTAGTTTAATGCGGTATGGCGTACAACTCGTTAATATCCGAACTTGAGTTCGTATATCCTTATATTTTAGCATTATATCCAAACTTATGTTCGTCTATACCATCTTGTCTGAACAGTCTTAATCATTTCTTACTTCCTTTTACATGATTAAATCAAGTGGGCTCTGTATACGACTTAATTTTTATTGTTGACTTGAGTATATATTTCTGTCGTCTTGCTACTCCTATGCCCCAGTAGCTCCTGTAAATCCAGTCAAAATACCATACTTTTTGAAAAACACATTCGTATTTGCCAGAGATTAGGGTCAAAGTTATTGGTTCTTGAAACTCCACGCTCCTTTGACCCTAATAAATCAATACCTGAAATACA
>MZXQ01000323.1:3691-5988 GCA_002926195.1 Candidatus Methanomarinus sp. HR1
ATGAAAGTATTGGTGATGTAATAAATAATCTACGACTGTGATAAAATATGGTACATCTCATTGGTACCAATATGAGTGCCATCGGCTTCATAGGCACAAATGGTAGTATTAACTATTTACGAACTTCCTGGTGCTACATCATGTCCATGATCTCTTCCGGCATTCTGGTTATTGTGGCACGTCAAACACTGCGCATTATTATCCCATTCATGGTTTGGTTGTTCACATGCTTTTGGACCAGGACGTATAATACTATTATCTATTGAATGACATTTTGTACATACCGGCATTGAGTACCATGTATGTACACCGCAATAGTCTGTGATCGTGATTTTCGTATTATCAGGATCAATATTAAAACCCACATCAGTATGGCAGATCAGGCAACCAGGATAATTAGTAGGTCTGTTTGTGGACGTGTCCAGTACCAGGTCTTTGTGAACACTTTCCGAAAGCATCAAGCCAATAGCTGGTGTACGCATATAATTCTTAGGGATGTTTTCCATAGACCATACATGTGCCGAACCAGGTAGAGTTGCTGCATGGCAGTCCGTACACTGTGGAGCAGAAATGTAATGGATATTCGGTGCATTAGTATATTGTGTTTGATCCGAGCCTGAATAATTGTCAGGTAGTACTGGTGGTATATCATGGCACTCAATGCAATTAGAACTATAATGGGTATCATTAGCATCAAGGATTACCTGATTGATCCAGATTTCATGACATGACTCACATCTGGTACAATTCCAGCGTTGCTCGTGCAGTATGCCAGTATTTCTTACTATCCGGGCATGACAGTTCAAACATACCTGGTCTGCGTTCCTGTCAGATCCGGTTGCACCGGGCCATCCTCCGCTTGATAAGGGGTTTGCATGTCGTGCATATAAAAAGCTTCCTGTTCCACTAAGCCCTTGCGGGTCGCTTCCACAGTATGATGAAGTTATAGTATCTTTCTTGTGTGTCATGCTAGAACCTCCGGGAGCAAGATTATCCGGATCATCATTCATTGAATAATTATTATAACCAGTATCAATATCTTCATATACCTGATTATGGCAGTCTATACATGAGAGCACATTACTGCCGTCATAGAGCGAATGGAACTGGTTATGACAGAACGAGCAGTTAACAACCGCCTTATCGTTATTGCCCTCATACGGGTGTCCTCCTATATCCCTGGGGTCTCCTGATGTAGTATCCATCCACTGAGGGACATTTGATCCGAAAGAGATCGGGTGGCAGTCAGCACATGTAGGATATGCATTATCTATCGCACCAGGCTTTGAACTGTTAATATGTCCATGACATAACGCATTTGAACATGATTGACGGGATAGATACGGATCCTTTTGTTCACCATCAGGTGGACTGACTTTATAATGTTCTCCATAAGCATATCCTGGCGTATCAGGCCAGTATGTGGTATTGTAACCTCCATCCATCCCATGACAGAAAGTACATTCAACTACTTCTGATTTTGCATATACCAGCCATGGCAATTCGCTGGTATCCTGGGAATCATAACGTAATCTTCCTGAGCCGATGTGACATGGTGTGCAATTATCATGCCATGGTTGCTTACGATTTGTCTTTTCATGATATGGATATTCATTAAGATAGTCTGATGGTGTATGAGTAAATGTGGAATCTGTTAAGTATGAAATATTAAAAGTAGTCTCATCTGCCCCATTACCTCCCAGTATATTTTTCCAGTTATGCGGACCTTCCGGCCCCCCATCAGGGAAATAACTCCAGGGATATATTTCTCTTGCGATCGGGTTATTTAATCCGTCTATCCAGTCATATCCCAGGTGGCATCGATCACAACCCCATCTTCCAACACCGAATGTCTTTGTTATTCCACTAAAATCCATACTATCATAATTTACCGAAACACTAATGGTAAAAACATTTGGAACACTTCCGTCAAAACCTGCTCCTCCCGCATCAGCATCGGTAATGGTGAAACTTGCATCATAGAACCCTTTTCGAACCTCTTGTATATGATTTCCGTTCGCTATTATCTGGTTGGTATTGTTGTATACAATATAATCGACTACAGCTCCACTCACCCTATAGCCTCTATTATCGAGTACCATTACTGAGAAATCTACGCTACGGTCATATCCGGGCCAGAGATCATCGGGTGCATCATATACCCAGTAATACGGGTCCATAAGATATGTGGCTTTATCGGTCGTGATTATGATAGGGATATTGTTATCAAATAATGGATTTGATTTAATTGTATTCAATATAGTTGTGTTGGTTGTATCCGTAGTATTAGCTGTATC
>MZXQ01000094.1 GCA_002926195.1 Candidatus Methanomarinus sp. HR1
ATTTGTGGCGATATGTGAGGGTGCGGTCGCTTTAGTGCCAATGCCGTGCTTATCCATCAGCGTGAGGAGTTCGGCTTCGGTCAACTGTACGCCAGTTGTTATATTCTTCCGGGTAGTCATATCCCATGATTTGACCGGCAAGCCCCATCACCCGCCACTGGCTGCTATTTTTCTTAAATTCGTAGACCTGGATACTTTCAACAGATGTGCGACTGACACTGCCGTTGCTCAGGATTTTTGCGATCTGGGCTGCACTCCATTTTTTTTTTTGGATAATGAATAGGCGCTGCCAAAGCGAAATTATTATGGTTTTATAAACGTTAGGAACAGTAGTTAATTAGAGGTGGGTTTTTATGCCGTCTAATGAAAAATTCATTATCAGAACAATGCTCAGTGGAGATGTTAATTTAGCTTTATACTGGGCTGCAAAGGAGGGGTGGAATCCAGGAATACATGATGGTGATTGCTTCTATTACACTGACCCAGAGGGATTTTTTATTGGCGAATTAAATAGCGAACCTATTGGATGTATTACGGCAGTTGCCTATAATGATTCTTTTGGATTTATCGGCTTGTACATAGTTAAACCAGAGTTTCGTGGGAAAGGGTATGGAATTCAACTATGGAAAACTGCTTTGAAGCATTTGGGCAACCGTACAATTGGACTTGATGGAGTTATTGATCAACAGGAGAATTACAAAAAGTCTGGTTTTCAACTTGCTTACCGGAATATTCGTTATGAGGGTATAGGGAGAGGTTCCATATCCCAACATGTTGTGGACTTAAAAGATGTATCATTTGAGGATTTAGTTGCATATGACACAACATTGTTTTCTGTGCCACGGCCTAAATTTCTCAAGCGATGGATCAATCAGCCAGAAGGTGCTTCTCTTGGTTTTCTGAAGAACAGCAAACTTGCAGGCTATGGTGTAATTAGAGCCTGCCAAATAGGTTTTAAAATCGGCCCATTATTTGCAGATGAAGAAACGATTGCAGAGGACTTATTCAATTCACTCGCTGGGAAAGTTACTGGAGAAACCATTTTTCTGGATACTCCAGAGGCCAATTCTGCTGCGATTGCTTTAACGAAAAAGCATGATATGGCAATTGTTTTTGAAACTGCACGAATGTATACTAAGAAGCCTTATTCCTTACCACTTCATCGAATATTTGGTGTTACAAGCTTAGAACTTGGCTAAACAACTTGTGGAGTTAAAAAACGCATAGAATGGAAGTTATGATGAATCTGAATGGAGTGCACTCCATCTCCTGGCGTAAGAGAAAGATCACTGATGTTCTGGAGGATCTGCAGGATGGAGATAATATCGAAATTAGTGAGATTTTCAGGCTTGGCCGGAGCATGCTTGAATGTATGGAAATTCTCTTCATCGCTACTCAGAAAGGGATCAATGTTTAGAAATACCGATGATCTTGGAAGCCGACGTTTTCTGTGTGATGGTGGATTGTAGTCAACAGTTTTGTTTGCTTTGTTAGTTTGCCATAATCTCAATTTCCACCAAACTGAACAGGTACAACAATAGTATTATTAAGCATGGATGATTGTAAGCACTTATGCTTATAGACACAGGTGCTTATTAATGATCGACACACAAAGACC
>MZXQ01000322.1 GCA_002926195.1 Candidatus Methanomarinus sp. HR1
TGTGCAGTTCTTGATAACGGGTTTAAGTCAACAACGATCACTGTTTTGCCCATTCTCCCGAGCGCCTCACATCTATCTCCATCCTCGAGTGGCACGAACACCACATCAGCTAAGAAGATACCTTGTTTGCATACGTGCCTTCTTTCTGATGACAATCCTGCAATATTACAATCCGGTCTGGCCCCCAGTACATCCTGTGCTCCATACGACACAAGATACTCAATGATCTTTTGTACTCTCTCCTGAGTTCTATAGAATAAATTTACTTCCAGAGGTGCACCAAGCATAATTGATAGCCTAACAAGTTCTTCTGGCACTAATGCTGCTGTATTGCCATTTACCGAGATCACCGGACCTTTGGCAAGCAGTAATGCTGCTGCTGCCGTACGCTCGGCCTCACTGGCAGAAGGAATGGTGCGCTCGGATAATAGATAGTCAAATGTTTCCCCCCTACCCTGTGCGATCAATCCGGCAATATCGGTAATACCTTTCTCTACGCCCTGTATGATAAGCTCCCTGGTCATAAGAGACAGATATCTGGGATGATCTTTCGGGATCTCGGTCAAGTTTGTGCCCTGCCTGTATAATTTTCGATCAGTTTAGGATATACCATATCAATAATCGTTTCGAGGTTCTGTATATCCTCTATATTATATTTAATCAGAGTATCCAGTGCTTCTTTACTGCCACGCTGGTACTGGTACCATAACCGTACTGCATCAAATCCTGATAGACCGGCCGTCCCGTCAGATCTTGATATGCCGAGCACTGTTTCAATGTGTTTGAGACCACCTTTGAGACCGATCCTGCGCAGTGGACTCATCAGGTCGATATGCAGTTGGTCAAATGTNNAAAGTAACAAGAGTTTTACAATTATCCAGAACATCCTCAAATTCCTCAAGATCAACCCCTCTTATAAATACACGGGTCTTGCCTCCCCCATGTACACCTATTAAAGTGATCTCACTATTCCATGGAGCAAGACCTGTTGTCTCAATATCCAAAAACAATGTCTGGTCCTTGAATGCACGGTATGCTCTCCAATGCTCGTTCTTTGGCAGTGCCCCGGCAAAGAAAATATGGTCTTTTGTCTTAAGCCGTTGTTGAGATTCATTAACACCCTGTAATAGGACCTTTATCCTGGACTCGGGGAGTCCTGTGGATCCTGAGTTCTGCTTAAACTCATCCCATGACCGGATACCACATTTCCATATCTTTTTTTCTGTAGCAACTCCTATACCCTGAATGTGAATATAACTGTTAGTAAGCATGTTTTGTTATATTGTTTCAGGGGTTTAAATATCTCTACATTTAAATTTTACTTTTCTCTCAATCGAAAACTATTTAGACTATTGATTAAATGTAAGAATTGGGTCTGAATGATGGGAGACAATGCATCTGATAAACTATCTAATAAAGAAACAACAATCAGGATAGTTAGAGTGGGTGGCACAATAATTCTAATGTTGCTATTGCTGGCATCTTCGTTTGGTTTCTACTTTAGTATGCAATCTGCTATTTGTGATTTAGCTGAATACAGGTATCATGAATTAATCAGATCTATCTTCAATCTGGTTGTCATCGCAGTAGTAATATTAATTCTTAAAAAGTTTATTTATGATAAATAAACNNAAAAAGTATAATAAGGCTGAATAATTATTTATTTTTTTCGTTTTCTTAAAAATATTATTACTATTGCCATACAAAATAATAGACTGAAAACTCCAAACCCTGGTTCTTCTTCAACAATACCATACTCAGTTCGGTATACATCATCGTCAATTTCTTCAGGTTCAGGTTCAGATTCTATAAACTCTGTAGTAACAGTCTCTGTCGTACTTGTTGACGTTGATTCTTTAGTTATCGTTTTAGGGCCTTTACTATCAGGATCCATATAACAGGATACTCCATATTCAACAATGATCCTATCATTCTCAAATACCATTACTTCGACTTGGTAATCCCTGTCTTTTGGAACGGTAAGTTCAATATCCTTGACCACTGTAGTATCTGCTTTGATAACACCTACATTGATATTTCCACTATTGCCAATAAGATTGGATTTAGCATCACGCAATTTTACCAGTTCGGTCAGTGAGGATGAATCGGATATACCGTAATTGTCTAAAAAAGTAGTTATTTTGAGTGTAGTAGTAGAGTCGGATCTATTAAGCATTCTCACATCCACGTCACGTATATTGATATAGGAATGTTTGGGCTGTGAAAGTAAAGATTCAAGCCCTGATATGGTTGCAGATCCGGATGTTATCTGACCTTCATTTTCATATAATATCACTTCGATACGGTAGTCATCAGTAATCGGTACTAAAAGGGGTACTGTTGCGTTCACAGTCTTATCTATTTCGACTTTGTCAAGTGATACCTGCTGATCTGCGCTCAGCAAACCGGTATCCAGGTTATAGGCCTTTGCCTGAATATCAACTTTACCTGAACTTTTCCCGCTATTGCTTACATAGGTTATAATATTTAATTGTACAATATCTTCGTCAATAACCTCAGCTGAAATATCCACCTTATTGATCTCAAGATCGGTCACATCATATTCTCTCAGGCACCCGCAACATAAAACCGAAATTATGATCAGTAATGCAATAAATACAATCTTAAGAATATTATTTCCACTCATGTTAGTTTTAGCATGTTATATTGAAATATAAAATTTTCGATAGAAAAATTTCCAAATCTAAGGGACGATAAGTATATATGCCATCATCATCATAATTTTGAGTGTAAATAAGCAGGGGGTTATACAGTTACGGCTAAAGTATTTACCATTGCCTCAGGAAAAGGCGGTACAGGAAAATCCACTACTACTGTCAATCTGGGTACTGCACTAGCACTGTTAGGAAAAGACACAATTATAATAGATGCCGATATCGGAATGGCTAATATTGCCCTCTTGTTGGGGCTTGAAAAAAGCCAGGTCACATTGCATGAAGTATTAAGCGGGACTGCGAATGTAAGTGAGGCAGTATATGAAGGACCGGGAGGTGTCAAGGTCGTACCTTGTGGAATCTCATTACAGGGATTCCAGAACTCTGATCCTGAAAAACTGCAGGAGGTCATGGTAGATCTTGTTGAAGGCAGGGATTTCATATTGATCGATGCACCGGCCGGGATCAGTAAAGATGGTGTAATACCTTTAGCCATCGCTGATCAGGTTCTATTGGTAGTAAACCCGGAATTATCATCCATGGCTGATGCACTTAAAACAAAAGTTCTAACAGAGATGCTCGGCGGTAATATAGGGGGTGCCCTCTTAAACAGGGCAGGAATGGAACGAACAGAGATCAATAAACAAAAAGTTGCTGAACTACTTGGAGTAACAGTTCTTGAAATGATTCCGGAAGACGCGAATATCAGACGGTCTGCGGCATTTAAAATGCCTATAGTCATTAAATCACCAACATCTCCTGCTGCTGTCGCCTACAAACGACTTGCATCACAATTTACAGGTACAAGCTTCATAGAACCTGATAATGGATCAGAAGAACCCATAGAAGGATTCGTTGGAAGACTGACAAAAGTCCTGTTCGGAGCTAAATAATATGCTTATTGCAGTGTTTTGTCTAAAGATCTAAATCAGGCGAAATAAATGGATGAAAATGAAACTAAGGAAGATCTCAAACAATCCGGCGAAGAAAAACTTATTAAGGAGATTGTAGAAGAGAGTCATGCTGATCTTGAGAGTGACCAAATCAAAGCTGCAAATGACAGATCACAATTAAAAAAGGAATCATCACTCTCTTTTTTTCAACGTATTAAAGTGTACTT
>MZXQ01000092.1 GCA_002926195.1 Candidatus Methanomarinus sp. HR1
GATTATATACTATTAAAATTCAAAATTATTAATTCAAATCAATTATTATAAGGTGATTATTATGAATGAAACGAAAACAAAAAGTGATGAGAATTTATTAGCAGCTTTAGCTTATGTGCTTATGATCATAACTGGTATCATCATATATTTTATGGAAAAAGATAAAACTGATAAACGAAGATTTGTAATGTTTCATGCTGTTCAGGCCATTATGTTAGGTGTTGCAATTATTGCTCTTAGTATCATAGTACCAATTATTGGTTTTATACCGATTTTAGGATGGATAATTGCATTTTTATTCCCATTTGCTGCACTTGCAGTCTGGTTATTCATGATCTATAAAGCTTATTCGGGAGAAGAATACCATCTGCCTGTAATTGGGGATTATGCTGAACAATACATTTAAAAAAAACATGGCAAAAAAGTGCGGCCGCCGGGAATCGAACCCGGATTAGAGGCTTGGGAAGCCACTATCATAACCGTTAGATCACAGCCGCATGAAATAAAGAGAAAATATCATAACTGTCCTGAGAACAAAATCCTCCCTCCGGTCGGATTTTCTTGTCTGAGGCTCTTAAAAGAGCCGAAGATTAGAAAATGTGAACGGAGTGAACATTTTCGATACATCAAGTTATACTTGATATACTATAAATACCTCATAGCCTTACTGCCTATTAATCCTTATGCTTTCGCAGCCGGATTGATCAAATCATTATCTATTTATATTACTGCTCTCAACACTAAATCAGATATTAATATAGCTGTGAGGTTAATCCATTATGATAGAAAGAAAACATGTTCTCGAGAAGGTTGAGGAATACGACTTAACCGATTGCAAGATCGGTGCTGTTGCATCCCATTCGGCACTGGATGTATTTGACGGTGCAATAGAGGAAGGTTTTTTTACTTATGCCGTATGCCGCCGCGGTCGGGAAAAAACATATACTAAATACTTCAAGACTGAATGTGACGAGGATGGCTGCGTCGAACGGGGTGTGGTGGACGACTGGGTAGTGTATGATAGTTTCGATGAACTTATGCAGCCCAATGCTCAACAGTCCCTTATTGACAATAATGTATTGTTCATCCCGAATCGTTCTTTTACTTCATACTGCGGAATAGATGCTGTTGAGAATAACTTCCATGTCCCGCTGGTAGGCAGCAGGAACTTGCTTAGAAGTGAAGAGCGTGGAGATGTACAGGATTATTACTGGTTGCTTGAAAAGGCAGGACTTCCTTTTCCTGAAAAATTGGATGAACCGTCGGATATCGATGAACTGGTAATGGTTAAAATGCCGCATGCAGTTAAGAAATTAGAGCGTGGTTTCTTTACTGCCTCATCATATGATGAATATATTGAAAAATCAGAGTCGTTATTAGCTCAAAATGTTATTACTCAGTCTGCTCTTGATAAGGCTCGTATTGAGAGATATGTAATCGGACCGGTTTTTAACCTGGACTTTTTCTATTCACCTATTGAGGAGGAAATGAGTAAGCTGGAGTTATTAGGAATAGACTGGCGTTTTGAGACCAGCCTGGACGGTCACGTCAGACTGCCGGCACCCCAGCAAATAACACTCAAATCCCACCAGATCACTCCTGAATATACGGTATGCGGTCATAATTCAGCAACACTGCGTGAATCACTACTGGAGGAAGCATTTGAACTGGGAGAAAAGTATGTTGCTGCAACACAGAAATATTATGATCCCGGTATTATCGGTCCGTTCTGCCTGCAGACCTGTGTGGATAAAGACCTTAATTTCCATATATATGATGTAGCACCCAGAGTAGGTGGAGGAACCAATGTCCATATGTCAGTTGGACATCCGTACGGCAATACTTTATGGCGCATTCATATGAGTACGGGAAGGCGGCTGGCTATGGAGATCAGAAATGCTATTGAAGTGGATAAACTGGATAGTATTATAACTTAATGGAGATACATTTAGTGACCTATGGCTGTACAGCTAACAAAGCTGACAGTCTCAGGATGGAACAGATATTAACAAGTCTTGGTCATATTTTTACTGATAATTTATTATCCTCTGATCTGGTAATTGTAAACACCTGCACAGTCACCCGGACAACAGAGCGCAAGGTTCTAAAGTTCATTAATTCCTTATCAAAAACAGGAAAGCGTATTGTTGTTGCCGGATGCATTCCTGCGGCTCAATTTGATCTGCTAAATGAAATAGACTGTCAGACAGTTACTCCGTCATCACTTGATGATATAGTAAATGTTGTAGATAACAATAGTACGGCGAATTTCATAAGGAAAACTTCACCGATTGTAAAAGGAGTGACTGGAATATGCAGTATATCCACAGGTTGTGTGGGTAATTGCACTTATTGTATTGTCAAGCAGGCCAGGGGAGAACTGGTCAGCCGACCGTTGCCGGAAATTGTAAACGAGATCGCATCATTATTACACCAGGGAGCTAAAGAGATACAATTAACCTCCCAGGATACCGCCGCCTATGGCCTGGATATTGGGGTACGACTGCCTGAATTGCTGAATGCTATTAGCAGGTTTGACGGGGATCACATGATAAGAATAGGTATGATGAATCCTTTTACACTGCTTGATATCCTGGATGATGTGATCGGAACATTTGGAGATCCGCATATATTCAAATTTTTGCACCTGCCAGTTCAGTCAGGTTCTAACAGTATACTGGCACATATGAACCGCAATTATACTGTAGAGGATTTTGAAAATATTGTAACGAAGTTTAGGGCAAGATATCCTGGTATCACTATTTCAACAGATTTTATTACAGGATATCCTGCTGAAACAGATAAGGATTGCCAGGATACACTTAGACTATTGCATAAAATAAAACCCCAAAAGGTCAACATTACTCGCTACTCATCCAGACCTGCTACAAAAGCCGCAAAAGAATATGATATGCCGGATTGGATAAAGAAAGAACGTTCAAGGGCACTTACTAAAGAACATCATCTTATTAATAATACCATTTTTAGTAAAAGGGTAGGGGAAAATATTAGAATATTGACCACAGAACCTGGCATCAATAATTCCACGATAGGGCGTGATCGGAATTACACTAATATTGTTGTACGTGAGAGATTGCCATTGGGTAACTGGTATAATGTAAGGATAACAGAAGCAAGAAAAATGTATTTAATAGGAAAAAGGATCCACCTATAAATAAAGCTTTTATTAGTAAGCTACATTTAACCCTCATGAACAATCAATATCCTATCTTACAGGTGGCCCTCGATCTACTGGAGATTGAGCGTGCTGTTATGATCGCACGTGAAGCTGTTGATGGGGGTGCAGACTGGATAGAGGTAGGTACACCCCTTATTAAAAGTGAAGGTATGAATGCAATCAGGATCATAAGGGACAGCTTTAGACAGCAAACTATTCTGGCAGATATGAAAACCATTGATACTGGTGCTATTGAAGTGGAAATGGCAGCAAAATCAGGTGCTGATATTGTAATGATACTGGGTAGTTCTGATAATTCCACGATTCAGGATGCACGCAGAGCTGCGGATAAATATAGTGTCAGGCTTATGACTGATATGATCAGTATAAGTAACCCGATAATAAGAGCCAGGGAACTGGAAAAAATGGGAGTGGACATTATTAATATTCATATGGGAATCGATATGCAGATGATGGGACGCAGTCCCATAGAACTCCTTAAAAAGATAAGGGACGAAATCACAATTCCTATTGCAGTAGCCGGAGGGCTGGATGCCAGCTCAGCCTCTGAAGCTATAGCTGCCGGTGCAGATATTATAATCGTAGGTGGCAATATTACCCGTTCATCTAATGTGACCGGGTCTACTCAGGATATCCGCCAGAGTATGGATTCACCTGTATCCACCCCACTACAACGGCCATCTTTTGAGATAGAGACCAGAGAGCTTTTTACCAGGGTCTCAACTCCCAATATCAGTGATGCTATGCATCGTAAAGGAGCAATGAACTCACTGATTTCGATAAATCCTGGTCTGAAGATGGTTGGTCCGGCAATTACTGTTTCGATATTTGAAGGTGACTGGGCTAAGACGGTCGAAGTTATTGATATGGCCCAACCCGGCGATGTTATTGTAATATATAACGGCGGAAGTGATCGTGTAGCACCATGGGGCGAACTGGCTACGTTAAGCTGTATCAATAATAAGATCGCTGGAATGGTTATAGATGGAGCTGTTCGTGATGTGGACGATATTAGAAAACTTACGTTCCCTGTCTTTGCCAGGGCAGTGGTTCCTAATGCCGGTGAACCAAAAGGTCTTGGTGAGATCAATACCGAGATCAACTGTGCCGGTCAGGTAGTACGTCCGGGTGATTATATCATTGGAGATGATAATGGTGTGGTAGTGGTTCCCAAAAAACGTGCTTATGAACTTGCCAGACGCGCTCTTGAGGTAGAAAAGAACGAGAGCCGGATAAGAGATGAGATCATCCGCGGTTCTACGCTTTCTAAAGTATTGCAGCTTGAAAAATGGGAAAAAAAATTCAACTCAAATAACAGATAAAAACAAAATCCTCCCTTCGGTCGGATTTTATTGACTGAGGCTCTCGAAAGAGCCGAAGATTAGAAGATTCGTAGAATCTTCGCCTGTGGCTCTCGAAAGAGCCGAAGATTAGAAGATTCGTAGAATCTTCGCCTGTGGCTCTCGAAAGAGCCGAAGATTAGAAGATTCGTAGAATCTTCGCCTGTGGCTCTCGAAAGAGCCGAAGATTAGAAGATTCGTAGAATCTTCGCCTGTGGCTCTCGAAAGAGCCGAAGATTAGAAGATTCGTAGAATCTTCGCCTGTGGCTCTCGAAAGAGCCGAAGATTAGAAAATGTGAACGGAGTGATCATTTTCGATATATCAAGTTATACTTGATATACTAAAACAAAATGCTCATTGATGTTCGATGTAAGCAATATTATTTCAGCATAGATTGGATATGTGAATCCGCTACTTTTTATTTACAGGTATAGTAAAAATAAACTTACTGCCTATATCCGGTTCACTATCAATCCAAACCTTACCGCCATGCATTTCCACATACCGCTTGACAAGAATAAGACCTAATCCTGTCCCTTCATATTCTCGTGATGTAGATGCATCTAATTGCACAAATGGATTAAACAGTTTAACCTGATCTTCCTTTGAGATCCCGATTCCAGTATCTATAACTTTAATCTGTGACATATTTCCACCCCGTCTGCCCACAACCGTAACTGATCCGCCGTTTGATGTGAACTTGATGGCATTGCTAATAAGGTTATAAAGGATCTGTTTGAATTTATCCATATCTGCATTAATTGTGGTAAGTTCCTTATCAACTGCCATATTTAGTGTAATATTCTTCTTCAATGCAACAGGTGATAACAGTATAATTGATTCTTCGATCACTGCACTTACATTAAAATCTTCATGTATTAACTCCATCTTTCCGGCTTCTACATTTGCAAGGTCAAGTATTCCATTGATAAGTCTAAGTAGATGCTTGCCACTTACCAATACATTGCCAATATATCTGGATTGTTTTTCACTTAAAGGACCGACAGTTTCATCGTGCAGTATATAAGAGAAACCAATAATGGAATTAAGTGGAGTTCTCAGTTCATGGCTCATATTAGTTAAAAATTCGGATTTAGTCTGATTGGCTGTCTCCAGTTCGTGTGATCTCATCTCCAGTTCATCACGCTGGTTCTTTAATCTGGCTGCCATCTCCTGTACCTCCATAAAGGTATTTGCATTACTGACAGCAACAGCATACTGATCAATAACACGTTTTAGAAATATAAGCACATCAGGTGGAATGCTTTTGTTGTGGCAGGTAACTACCACACCCAGCAGTGTATTCTTGAAGATCATGGGTGTACTGATAATGGTTGCAGGAATAATGTGGTTTGATCCGGATTTGATCGTGTATATAGTATCTTTCGGAATACTGGCTAACACGATCATCTCTTGCTCCTGAGCAGCCTTGCCCACAATACCCTCACCGGGTGAGAAATCCTGCTCAACAACCGTTTTTTCCATACCTGCGGTAACATTCGGGACAATCATCTTACTGTCCAGATCATATAGATAAACAGCACCTGCCTGTGCATCAGTATATTTCATAAGACTATCCAAACCTTCGGTGAATATTGTATGCAAGTCTAAGGTTTTATTACAAATTATCAGGATATCGCTATATGCAGCTTCCATTTTCTCAGTCTGCTTGCGTTCGGTTATATCCCTCACTACCGCTACCGAACCCATTAATTTACCATCTATAAACCTTGGAGAATGTTTTGCAGAAAACCATCGAGTCTTACTCTTGATCTTGAGCCAGTAATCATATTCAGCCACTTGCCATTTCCTGATCTTATCAAATGCATCTGAGAAGATCTTGTTAAGATGAGGGGGCATTACTTCATAGGGGGTCTTTCCTATAAATTCATCTGGTGGCATATATAGCTGCTCAGAAATAGAATTTTGGGTGAGAATGAACCTATCATCTTGATCGAACACAAAGACCGGATCGTCGATGGAGGATAGTATGCTGTTGAGCTTGCTTTCGGAATCCTTTAAATCCTCCTCTTTTTGCGCAACATCTTCCAAAATGCTCAGCAGTGACTTTCTGGCTTGTTCTGATTCTCCATAAAGCCCTTGAAGTTTCTTCTGGCTGGAGATCAGTTGCTCTGTCTTCTTCGTTAGTTCCTTTTCTGTTTTCTCTCTCACCTGTATTTCCTTAATGATATTCTCATGAGCTTTACAAGCTTCTATAGCAACGCTTAACTTTTTAGAAAGACTGGCAAGCAGATTTGCTAAAGGTTCATCTGCTATTTTCCTGCTGGCATAGACCAGATGAAGAATCGCCACATTGGTTACAGGCACAATCAATACAGATTCTTCTTTTTCTGTTAGGACAGGACAATACTGCAAAAAATCTTTGTCATCTTTGTATTTAAGCACAAATTGCTGTCTTTTTTGTATTTGATTTAAAACATTCCGAAGATCCATTTTTTCGCTTTGTATCAGAACATCTCCTATATTAATTCCGGCAATTGCCACTGGTTGAAGTTCTTGCTTTTTATTCTTGACCCAGATAATACCGCGATGAGCATTCGTTTTATGCACAATTGTATGAATAACTTCGTGAAGCATTTCTGATAGGTTCAAACTGTTACCAATGGCAAGCGCACACTCATAAGAAACAGCAAGGTTTTGAAGAGAAGATCTCATTGGTTTTTCCATAATTTATTCTTCCATACCGATAACTATAGTCTTATTGTACAATTCAATATATTTATCCCCGGTAGAAGCAATTTTAGCTTGTTCGGCAGCTGTTCTTGCAGCTGCTATTAATTTATCAGGGTATCCTTTCGTAACCACCAGCACAAAGTTTTCAGGCATTTCACCGGCCACTAAAAGGCTGTTTTCTTCCCCGACAAACAAAAGAATGCCTTTAGCATTATCTTTACTTAGTTCCTTCAGGAATGGCAGCCACCCTTCCGGTTTTTGCCCATCATAGAACTTTATCTTTTGAAACATGATCTTCCCTATTCAATTTTCAATTATTTGCTATAATCTCTATATTTCTTGTTTTTACCAAGTTGTTCTAACAACTCGTTCACCTCTTGTTTTAGTCCAATAACACGTTCCTCTCGACCCAGAGTAGCACGATAAAAAGTTTCAAGCTCGTTCATCCTTTTTAGGAGTTCCTTCTCAGCCAGCTTGCACTCGGTGATGTCGCGGGAAATCTCGATGACGGCAACGGGCCTACCTTCATTGTCACGGATAGCCACGTTGGCGGTACAAGCGTATTGCAGAGTCTGCCCTGCGCGAGTTTGAACCATGGTTTCGTGTTCATGAAGCTGTTCATCCTCGAATGCTTTCAAGGTGATACAGGGGAACGGTTCACAGGGTTTATTTCTGCCATGATAGACTTTATAGCATTTCTTGCCGATGATGTCGTCGCCGAACAGACCTTTGGCCACGTCATTGGCCCATAGAATGTTCAGGTCCTTATCCACCATGCTTATGTGGTCGCCGAGCGACTGGAGCATTGCGCTCAACTTTCCTTCTGACTCCCGCAGCGCTTCCTCCGTGCTTTTTCGCTCGACAATCTCATGCTTCAGTTCCTTGTTCGCTTCTGCCAGTTCTACGGTGCGTTCCAGCACGCGCCTTTCCAGGTCGTCGTGCGCTACCTGAAGCGCATCGTTGACCCGACTCAGTTCTAATGCCTGCGCACCTCTCCTTGCGATGGTCTCTACGATCTTAAACAACAGAATCGAATAGTTCAAGATCACATCTTCTCCGACCACACGCATCTTCTCTGCTTCTTTTCTGAGCAGCCCCGGATCAAGGTCGATCTCGATCGCTATCTCTTCGAGATTTTGGAGTTGCTCTGTAGAAAACTTCACAGGTATGAACTGCCCGGCAAACATCGTTCCATTATGCTCACCATCGATTATGATCGGCGAAACGAAATGCCCGCCGTGTGCAAAGCAGTAGAAGATCTCTGACTTTTCTGACCCAAACGCAATCTTCTCCATCTCCATAAACGACCGGAAACAGCGATCTTTTCCTTTATCTGTCGATTGGATCAGGGAGCAAAATCCAGTCGGATCGGTAAACTTTGTCAGAAGCTTGCCTTCAGGCGAAAGGATCACAGAAGAGATTCCAACGGCTCTTGCAAAGCTATTCTGAATAGCTTGAAGTTCATCAAGGTCAATAAATTCCTCTAATGATAATGTTTTTTTCATGTCCAACATCCCATTTTAGTATATATTTCATATGCGAAAACGTATGTTATCTAACCTTATTCTACAGTAATCCGGTTATTGTTCTAGAAACTGTATTTATTGGATTATCTTTAATTATCAAGTTGAGTGCCATTTTCTACAGGTCCATCATTGGCAGTGTAACTTTTTTTATGTAATGTAGATTATTACATATTAATTAATCCCTTACATATGATTTTCCAGTAACACTGGTGAAGTTATAGGACTGCAGGTTGTTCTATCCACCAGGTTCTTCACTGGGCTCGGTTTAAATATTCGGGACCAGTTTTTACTCGGGCACAGTATTCATGTTCAACTGATTCGTAACACTTTTTAACAATAACTCACTTTTCGCAGGTAAATCTTAAAACCTAAACATATTTAACATTTCCCATCCCTTTTATCAGTGAAATCATCTGAGGGGATGAATTAACTATATGAATATTACAACTACATCACTTTCTCATCTTGGAATTGTTGCTGGAATATTTGATGAAGTATATTGGGGAAACTATTCTTTATAATGTCAGGATAATTTGGATCGCAATCTGTGACTATTGCATATGCTGGCTTATCTTTTAGACCTTCATTAAGAAAAGATTTAATTGTATCACTTTTTTTATTTTCTCTAACTTCTTCCTTTATTATTAATTAGAGACTTCGTATGCCATGAATTATGATGATTATTAGTGATACTTAAGTCTTTCTAAAATATTTGCTTGTTAGAAGAAGATTGGGTGAGGGGAATTAAACCTTATATAGCCTTAAGTCCTGACTGTGTAAAGGGG
>MZXQ01000321.1:0-240 GCA_002926195.1 Candidatus Methanomarinus sp. HR1
GACATTGAAAGAATTATTAACGTTCCGAGTGCCGGTTCAGTAAATCGGGTACACGACCTAATCCTCTAATACTTCATCTTCTTTCGGAACTCTTGCATAATAGTTAGCAATCTTAGCTCGCAAATCCGACCTTGCTGGAATGGATAATTGTAAACATTTTGACTCCAATGGGGCATCTTTTGGAGTTATTATCTTTTTGCAACTTAGTTTATAGATATTTCTAAAATCTATCATGTAATA
>MZXQ01000321.1:250-1156 GCA_002926195.1 Candidatus Methanomarinus sp. HR1
TCATAAACAAAAAAGTCTACAAAGCCATACGCATATCCTACATTTAAACGCTTTTGCTTTTCTTCAGGAGTTAATTTTTTCCATATATTGGGAATAACAGATTGTTCTGCATGCATTTTCAGATTTATCCTTGTTATATCTTCATTTAGGTATGGGTTATCAAAAAAACTGCCACGCAGTTCAATTAATGGCGATAAAGAAATTGTTTTTTCACCGATAGAACAACAAGGAGAAAGCACAACACAATAGGATGGCAAATTAATATCGACTATGTAATTTTTACTTAAATTTGGTTCTTCAATATTTGAAGCAGCTAAAGTGTATCCTTTTAAGACATCTCCAAATCTCAACATGTCATCCATAGTTTGCTTATAGAACATATACACAACCACTATTCACGATAAAATTCTTCGACATCATGAAAACTTAGAGGAGTTATTTTTTGTTTATAGGATAAAAAGTCTTTATTAATCTGAACTTCTATTATCTCGATAAACTTATTGTCAGAAGTTAGCTTTACCTTAATTTGATACTTATCAAATGGATAAGTTATTATTTTATAATCTCTTAAGTCTTCGTGACTGCCTGTTCCTCTATTTTCAAAAATATCTTTAGCACATATTTCAGTTAAATCCATTCTTATGTGCCTCTTGTTTCCCGCATGTATTCATAAACTGGATTTTTAATTGTTTTTTCGTATTCATCTGAGATGATTGTATGTAAATCATCAGTAACTTTAAGATAATCATTTGAGTCAATATTTTCCGCAAATCCATCAAAATCAAGAATTAATTTGTATTCATTCTCTTTTTGTTGTAGTGATTCAGAATATATCAAGGAATATTCATCCCTTTTAGTTACAGTTCTAAAAGCCATCTCTTTTGCATCAGCAAGATCAAACCTATC
>MZXQ01000321.1:1177-1611 GCA_002926195.1 Candidatus Methanomarinus sp. HR1
ATTGGTATTTCAGTAACTTCTAGAAAGCAATCCAATACAAACTTTATGGTATCTCTAAATTTGTCTTCGCCCTCTAAATCATATGTTTTATGATACCCAGACGTTATGTCCAATGAATTGCCTAATACATGTAGTTCAAAATTTTTATCAGATTTAAATTGCCATACTTTTTTACTCGTTTCATTCTCAGAATCGCTTTTAATTTCTGCAAGTTTGCTTTCTGAACCCACATCCGTAAACAATACCTGTCTTCGAAATAGGAGGGCAGACTGTGGGAATTCTTTCATTATCTTCAACTGAAAAGCGCCAATTTTATTTTCAATAAAGAATAAATTGGGAAATTTTATCTGAAATATCACTTGTTTCACAGTTGGATTAGGAAACATTTCATCAATGGCCATATTTTGTATCCCCTATAAGATTAATGTTCTCTA
>MZXQ01000320.1:0-2844 GCA_002926195.1 Candidatus Methanomarinus sp. HR1
TCGCCAAAAGACCCCTCATTAGCAAACATGGCCAAGCTCATAGGGAACATTAAATTGGCAAGAATCAGTATGATAAAACCTATTAGAGATCCTGCTAATATGAAAAACGTATTGAAAACCTTCATACTTTCAAATAAACCAGGAATTAACATAATAATTGATGCCATCATAACCGGAATGACTAAATAAACAAAGGTTATTATAAATAACATAATTCCTTTTATGAACAGATCACCCCATTCGTTCCATTCAGGCATATTATTTCTGCCTTCAATACCTCCTTTTATCGCTTTTAAATAGTAACCGGTACAAACGAAATGAATAATTGGTATTATTAACAATATACCTCCTATAAGGACTTTTTTAATCCAATCGTTATCATTTGTAGGAAACCCAATTGATTTCATTATATCCATATTATCACCTGCTTTGTTATTAAAATTTTTTTCTGTTTGGTATTATAGTATGTTATTGGTTATAAAACTTTATTCAGGCAGCACCAGAACCCACGACAGATGTTAAATATTTACAAAAGAATGAATTAATATCAATAAGATCTTTTTTATAGTATATCAAGTATAACTTTATATCGAAAATGCTCACTCCGTTCACATTTTCTAATCCTCGGCTCTTTTGAGAACCTCAATTCTCAATATCAGAAAANNATATGGCATAAAAAGTATAATTTTTATGAAGGATTGAACATTAGTAAAAGTAAAACCCAACCAATCAGGATCCTGATCATGGGTGCAGCCGGACGGGATTTCCATAATTTTAATGTCTATTTCAGAGATAATCCTGCATATCAGGTAATAGCATTCACTGCCACTCAGATACCTGATATTGAAAACAGAACTTATCCTTACGAACTGGCAGGTGATCTTTATCCAAACGGTATACCTATCTATCCGGAAAAAGAACTGGCTGGATTGATTAAAGAATATTCCATTGATCAGGTAGTATTCGCCTATAGTGATGTTACCTATGAGTATGTCATGTCCAGGGGTGCAGAAGTTAATGCAGCAGGTGCGAATTTTATTATGCTTGGTCCTCACCTGACAATGTTAAAAAGTAGTGTGCCTATAATTTCAGTATGCGCTGTACGCACAGGTAGTGGTAAGACATCAATTAGCAAAAGAATATGCTACCTGCTGCGTCAGCATAAAAAAAAGGTAGTTGTAGTAAGACACCCTATGCCCTATGGTAAACTTACACAGCAAGCAGTACAGCGGTTCTCGTCCTACCATGACCTGGATGTAATGGATTGCACCATAGAAGAGCGGGAAGAATATGAGACCCACATAGATGCAGGCTGTACTGTGTATGCCGGTGTAGACTATGAAAAGATACTGCATCAAGCAGAAGCCGAGGCTGATATCATAGTATGGGATGGAGGTAATAATGATTTCTCATTTTTCAAACCGGATCTGAACATTGTGGTAGCAGACCCCCACCGGGCTGGAGATGAACTGATTTACTATCCTGGTGAGATAAACGTAAGAATGGCTGATATTGTAGTGATCAATAAACAAGATACTGCTCAATTAGAGAAGATCGACCTGGTTCGCCGCAATATCATGAAAATCAACCCATCTGTCAGGATCATTGATTCGGCTTCCCCGATCACAGTGGAAAATCCGCAGATCATTAAATCTAAAAATGTGCTGGTTGTAGAGGATGGACCCACATTGACTCACGGAGGTATGAAGTACGGGGCAGGTACTATTGCTGCCAATAAAGCAGGAGCACATCAGATCATTGACCCAAGACCATATACTGTAGGGACTATTACAGAGACCTTTAATAAATATCCTGGTATCGGTCCGCTGCTTCCTGCTATGGGTTACAGCGACCAGCAGATCCATGATCTGGAGCAGACCATTAACAGGACCAAATGCGATGCAGTGATAATTGGCACACCCATTGATCTGACACGTATCATTGATATTAATAAACCTGCTACAAGAGTGCGGTACGAGATCAGGGAGATCGGCGAATTGAGTCTGGTACAGGTGATAGATGAATTCTTAACAAGAGTAAGCATATGAGCCTGATTGTAGCCGCACTTGGCGGAAATGCGATAATTAAGAAGGGGCAGCAGGGTACTATTACCCAGCAATTTAATAATACGTTTGAGAGTATGGGCTATATTGCCCATCTGATCAAAAACGGCCACCAGGTAGTGCTGACACACGGGAATGGACCACAGGTGGGTTTTATCATGATACAGGTAGAGGCTGCCGCCGGGAAGGTCCCGTATGTCCCGTTAAATGTGGATGTAGCCCAGTCACAGGGAAGTATGGGATATATGATCGCTCAGAGTCTGACAAACCAGTTGAAAGAGCATGGTCTGGAATATAGGGTCGCAGCAGTTATGACGCAGGTTTTAACTGACGCATATGATCCTGCCATGAAACATCCTGCCAAACCGGTAGGCTCCTTCTATGGTAAAGAACAGGCAGATGAACTTAAGCGCAGCGGACATATTATGATCGAAGACAGCGGACGCGGCTGGCGCCGCGTGGTACCTTCGCCAGGACCAGTAAGGATAATTGAAGCTGGTATCATCAAGGACCTGATTTCGGATGGGGTCATTGTAGTTGCATGCGGCGGGGGAGGTATACCTGTAGTGGAAGAGAATAGTATGTTAAGGGGAGTGGATGCAGTGATAGATAAAGACCTTGTATCCACCCTGCTGGCTATCGAGATCAAAGCTGATGTAGTCATGTTTTTAACAACAGTAAATAGAGTGTGCCTGGACTTCAATACTCCACAGCAGGTGGAACTTATAAGGTTGACTCCTGATGAGGCAAGACGATATCTTGCACAAGGTCATTTTGCACC
>MZXQ01000320.1:2928-8256 GCA_002926195.1 Candidatus Methanomarinus sp. HR1
GTGCGCTGTAAGCCTTATCCACATAGCTTACTATTTCCTCCGAAGTCACCTGCGCCTAATACCGTTTAGGACACAAATTACTTTAATCTGACGATTTAACCTTTTTCAGTGCCTCCTCAAACCTGTCAAGACCAATATCCGCTTCTTCCTTTGTTATAATCAATGGCGGAGATATTCGAATAACAGAGTCCCCGCATGGCAACAATATAATACCTTTTTTAAAACCTTCCACAACAATCCTATCCCTAACTTTAGGATCTATAGAACCATCGGATTTTACGATCTCCACACCTATCATAAGACCCAAACCCCTCACATCCCCGATAACCGGATAGTCATCCTGCATCTTATGCAACCGTTTCATAATATGGCTTCCCACCTGCCTGGCATTATTTCCCAGATCCTCTTTTTCCATAAACTCCAGTGCTGCCAGAGAACCAGCCGATGCCGCCAGGTTCCCGCCAAAAGTATTGGAATGAGTACCTGGCGGCCAATCCATGATATGGCCATCAGATAGCATAGCTCCAAGAGGAAGACCGGCACCGAGGGCTTTTGCCATACATACAACATCTGCCCTGACCTTGAAATTTTCCATAGCCATGAACGTACCTGTACGGTAGCACCCTGATTGCACCTCATCAGCAATCATCATAATGTTATGATCATCGCAGATGCGCCTTATTTCCCGGTGGAATTCCTGAGGTGGTATAATATAGCCTCCCTCACCAAGTATGGGTTCCACGACAATAGCTGCAATATCCTTTGAGCTGAGTTCTTGTTTGAATATTACCGTCTCGATCTGCTTTGCACATTCAATACCACAGTCAGGATATTTTAGATGCAGCGGACAGCGGTAGCAGTATGCATAGTGGGTATGCACTACCTGAAAGGAGGGGAAATGTTCTTTTTGAATGATCTTTGAACATGTTAATGAGAGTGATCCCAGTGTACGCCCGTGAAAAGCTCCATAGAATCCAAGCAGAGCCTGTCTGTGTGTCTTCCACATAACCAGCTTTAAGGCAGCTTCGACAGATTCAGTTCCACTATTGCAGAAGAACACACGCTCATATCCTGTAAGAGATCTAAGTTTTTCAGCAAGCTTAACAGGTGGTTCTGCAAAAAAGTCAGGAAAAGCACAGTGAGACATCTTTTCCATCTGCATGGTAATTGCCTGTAAAACGTCCGGGTTGGAATAACCTATATTCATTACTGCAATCCCGGCAGCAAAATCAATATATCTTCTTCCTTCCACATCAGTGATAATAACTCCATTAGCTCTATCAACTACCAGAGGATAGGGTCGCGAAGAAGACGGGGATATTACCTTTGAATCCCTTTTAATGATCTCTTTTTTCCTCTGTCCGGTTAGTCCACTCACATTAATTCCTCTTTAATCTATCTGGGCTTTCTGGAGCTTCCCGCTATAATCAAAATACACAGCTTTTATTTCAGTAAACTCCTTAATAGCTTCCGGGCCGGCTTCTCTAAAACCATTGCCTGTACCTTTCACACCTCCAAAAGGCAGATGTGCTTCAGCTCCGATAGTAGAAGAATTAANNCTTGTATAGATGGACGATGACAGGCCGTATATGGTATTATTAGCTACTTCAATTGCTTCATCAAGACCTGATACAGTTATCAAGCTCACTACAGGTCCGAATATCTCATCCTGGGCAATACGCATATCAGGGTCTACATCTGTGAAAATGGTAGGTTCAAAGAAATAACCATCAAGTCCGGGGCTGGCAATATTCCCGCCGAAGAGCAGGGTTGCGCCTTCATCCTGTCCTATACGGGCATATTTAGCGATCTTATCCAGTTGGGCCTGGTTTATCACAGGACCTATATCGGTTTTTGCATGCAAACCATCACCCAGTTTGAGGGTACGGGTCCTTGTCACCAGTTTATCAGTGAATTCTTGTTTCACCCTGTGATGAATAATAACCTTACTGGCTGCAGTACAGCGCTGTCCGGTAGTACCGAAAGCACCCCAGATCACACCGTCCACGGCCAGGTCTATATCCGCATCATCCATTACAATGATGGGATTCTTGCCTCCCAGTTCCAGAGATACTCGTTTCATGCTCTTTGCACATTCACCCATGATCTCTTTTCCTGTCTCCAGGCTGCCGGTAAAGGATATAGCCCTTATATCAGGGTGATTGACAATAGCCTGGCCAACTGATGTGCCGGGTCCGAATACCAAATTAATAACTCCTGGCGGCAGACCTGCTTCCATCAGCACTTCCACCATCCTGATAGTCAGTAACGGAGTATCACTGGCAGGTTTCATAACAATGGTATTTCCTGCCACGAGAGCTGGCATTACTTTCCAGGCAGGAATGGCCATGGGAAAGTTCCATGGAGTGATCATACCCACCACACCGATCGGACGCAGCACAGTCATGCAGAACTTATTCTTAAGTTCTGATGTAGTGGTCTCACCGAACATCCGGCGCCCTTCACCGGCAGCGTATAATGTAATATCAATGGCTTCCTGGATATCCCCTCTGGCCTCTGAAATAACCTTCCCCATCTCTGTGGTAAGTAGTCTGGCAAGTTCTTCTTTTTTTTCTTCAAGTATTCGGGCTGCTTTGAACAATATTTGTGCCCGTCCGGGCGGCGGAGTCTCACTCCATGTCTTAAATGCCTCCCATGCCGTATTTACTGCACGATCCACATCAATATCTGATGCTATCCGGATCGATGCGATCTTTTCTAATGTTGCAGGGTTGATGTCATCAAAAGTCTCGCTTGTAGATGAATCTACCCATTTTCCACCTATGAGTAATTTATATTCTTGCATTGGCAATTCTCCCAAAAAATAGTATGAGTAAGATTATTGATGTATAAGCTACCATCCACGTGTTTGTAATATCTCCTCTTTGGGGATTGCATCAAAACTTATACCTTTCATTTGCTCTCCCAAACCCTTGGATATCTCACCCAGGACCTTTGCATCATCGAAATTGTTGACTGCATCTACAATAGCATTTGCCATAATGGATGGATTCTCTGCCTTGAATATACCGCTACCTACAAAAACACCATCTGCACCGAGTCTCATCATCAGGGCAGCATCGGCAGGTGTAGCAACTCCACCGGCAGCAAAGTTTACTACGGGAAGACGCTGGCGTTCACCTGTTTCCATAACTAATTCAATTGGTGCTTCAATCTCTCTTGCCACTCTTTCCACCTCCTGTTCATCCAGCCCTTTAAGCTTACCGATCTGTTCATTGATCACACGGATATGCCGGACAGCTTCGCGTACATCACCTGTACCTGCTTCCCCTTTGGTACGTATCATGGCCGCCCCCTCATGAATTCTGCGTAGAGCTTCACCCAGGTCCCTGGCTCCGCATATGAAAGGAATGGTAAATTTTCTCTTATCAATATGATATTTCTCATCGGCAGGGGTCAACACTTCAGATTCATCTACCATGTCTACACCCAGGGATTGTAGTATATCAGCCTCTACAAAATGTCCGATACGTGCCTTAGCCATAACCGGGATGGTGACAGCATCAATGATCCGGGAAATGATCTGTGGATCTGCCATGCGCGCNGCACCGGCATCTTCAGCAATATGCGCCTCATCCGGGGTTGTGACATCCATAATAACACCACCTTTTTGCATTCTGGCAAATCCGCGTTTTAATAGTTCGGTTCCATGTCGTAATTCTTCAAGTTTCATTTTTATCCACCTATAATCTCAAACTTTCTATTGTCTTAGTGTTTATTATTGTCTAACATTATTTAGCAGTACTTAGTACTTATATTTGTACGTGTACTTGTATTACATCTTATTTATATACAATTAAATACCACTGAATATATATAATGAATAAAGAGATTCTGATAAACCAGGTTGTAGAACATCTTGAACTCGGCGGGTTCAATATATCTGCGCGTTGCAATATCAGACCCCGGAGTTTTGATATTGCTGCCAGATTAGAGGACCTGCTTCTTTTGATCAAGATACTTTCCAATATCGACGGCCTTAAAGAAGAAACGGCCAGAGAAATGATCTGCCTATCGAAATATCTTGAAGGAGTTCCGTTAGTAGTAGGTGAGAAAACCAGGGATCATTCTCTGGAATCAACTGTAGTTTATTATAGATACGGTATTCCTTCCATTAATATCGAAACATTATATGATTACTTTATAGAGGATCTGCCCCCACTGGTTTATGCTGCTCCGGGTGGACTGTATGTCAGCATAGATGGTAGTATATTGCGTGATATGCGATTGAGGTCTAATCAATCAATTGGTGCTCTTGCTGCCGAACTTGGAGTTTCCAGACGGACTATATCCAAATACGAGGAAGAAGGTATGGATATGTCAGTTGATATAGTTACGCAACTTGAGGAATTATTTAATCACGCATTAGCTCAGCCAATTGATTTTATCAATGTTGAAAAAGGGAAAAAGAAAATGAAAATGCCTTCAACGCAATCAGAACCCGGAACCAGTATAAAATCTATCTTATCGGGTCTGGGACTTGATGTTATCCCTGTTTCACAGGCTCCGTTCAGTGCTGTTTCATTTGAACACACTCAAGATAATAATAATGAATCTTTATCCACTATTCTTACTGGTTTTAGCAATTATTCGAGTGCCATGGTAAAAAGGGCAAAGCTAATGAGCAGTATTTCTGATGTGGCGAAAACGTATTCAATGTTCATTGTCAATGGGCCATGTAAATCTGATTGTGTGGATAATACTGTACTGATAGAGAAGAATGAGATTGAAGCAATGGATGATTTTATGGATTTGGTAACACTTATTTTTGAAAAAATTAAAAAAAATTGATATTTCCAGAACCTGTAACGATCATTATAGGTATTTATATATAGTTGACAGACATTACGTTATAATTGGTGTGGAATAAAAAAATGAAATCGTTTGCAGTAATACGTGCTGATACTAATCTTAAAGTTCATACTACTTTATTGGATTTAAGAAGATATGGTAGAATAGTATTTGCTGGTCCCCCAAAATCTATGTCGCCGGATTATGCCGACGAGATACTTGGAAAAGTGATCAACCGACCATTAAAAAACAAATGCAACTCTGCAGCAGTTGTTTCTCTGAATACGATCCCCAGTGTAGCCATAGGGAAACTAACAAAGATACATCCACCTGCACATGTGGTTATTGTTAGTTCCAAACATGAAATTTATGATGAACTGGTAGAGAATTTTGAAATATTACCTGAATTTGAGGCACGTAAGCCAATAATGATACATGGCGAAGAAGAAGTTAATGTCCAGGAAATCACTGCTGATTATTAGTTTATTTTTTTAGCACATGACAGGATTTAAAACG
>MZXQ01000320.1:8279-9801 GCA_002926195.1 Candidatus Methanomarinus sp. HR1
CAATGTTATATGATGTAATAGCTGCAGTTGAAAGATCAAAGAAGTTCGACTTTATTGAAGTTATTAACTCATCTATCTCATGTGCTATGAACACAAATTTCCCATCCATTGTGAATATATTGTTAATTGAGAAAGGCTTAAATGAAACGTTGAATGAATATCTTACCAATGCAGCCAGTAACAAGGTGCAGGATATTTTTATTATTATGGCTGATATGCCACTTGTCACAGAAAAACAGATCACGGAACTTACTGAACTACATGGCGATATAGTAATCGCTCCAGGTTCCGGAGGAGGTACTAATGTACTGTCTATACACAACCCTGATAAATTTCATGTAGATTATTACGGGACAAGTTTCCTTGATCATTTAAGAATCGCTAATGAAGCAAACCAGAGTATAGATGTATATGATTCATTTCTGGTCAGTACTGATATGGATGAACCTGATGATCTGGTCGAACTGCTTATTCACGGGCACGGTCATGCAGTGGAATACCTGCGGTCCACCGGGATAGATCTTGATACTTCAACAGGTAGATTGAATCTAAGTAATATGAAGAAGTAAAACGAATAATTAATAGCTAGCGTGTAATTATTAGCTTTATTTCTTTCCAGTCCTCTTCAACACCGTTCAGGCATTCTGCAGCTCCACCTACGACACCGGCAAATATTTGTTCTATAAAATGGTTTACAGATATATCTTCTCCATCGACCTCAAGTTCTATTTCCATTGTTTTACCTCCGTAATTATTATTCTATAAGTCATGCACAAGCAAAAACCTTACTACATAGATAAACCTCAATACTACCAAATGGACAAAATACATGATCATGATGTTGCTCATTTACATGAAAAAATTGAAAATGTAGTAAATAATCTAAGGTGTTATAATAGTATGCTTGTGGCCTTTAGCGGCGGTGTGGATAGCAGTACGTTAGCAGCTCTGGCATATAAGGCATTGGGAAATAAAGCAACAGCTGTAACAGCTGATAGCCCCATACTACCCAAACGTGAGCTTAAGAGTGCGAAAAGGACTATACAGTCTATAGGTATCAAACACATTATAATTCCATATGACATACTGCATGAACCTGGATTTACACAAAATCCGAGAGATAGGTGTTATTACTGCAAGAGCTTTCTATATGGCAGGTTGAACATATTAGCCAAAGAACTGGGACTTAAGGTAGTAGCTGACGGAACAAATATTTCAGAACTTAATGAACACAGGCCCGGTTATAAAGCTATCAGGGAAAAAGCAATAGTAACTCCCTTTATCGATATGGATATTACTAAACACGATATACGCCGGATGGCACAAATGCTTGGATTGTCTATATGGGATAAGCCTCAACAGACATGCTTACTTACAAGATTTCCATATGGAAGGATGATCACATTAAATGGACTTAAGCGGGTGGAGATAGCTGAGGATTATCTTTGTTATCTGGGTATCGGGGAGTGTAGAGTACGTGACTACGAGGATACGGCCCGTATTGAAATAACGGGTGAGGATA
>MZXQ01000320.1:9947-10920 GCA_002926195.1 Candidatus Methanomarinus sp. HR1
CCTGTAAGTGCCTTTATAGTCCTTGAACCAGGACAAACTGTAGATGTAGATACTATAATTGATGATGACATCTACATCTGTGGGGACAATGTAGCTATTAAAGGTACTGTTCTGGGAGATGTAATGGTAATAGCCGGAAGGGTCGACATAACAGGTAATGTTACCGGTGATGTAATGGCATTCGGCAATAAAGTGATAATAAACGGTCGTGTAGGAGATGATGTGAGGGTTTTCGCTGGAAGTTTGATAGTGAATGGACATATAGGTGATGACCTGATGGTTGGTGCAGGTGATATAATTGTATCTGATAGTGCCGACATTAAAGGAGATGTAGCCTTTGGCTGCGGTCAGATGGAACTCATGGGTGATGTGGATGGTAACATCAAAGGTGGAGCCGATAAGGTAATACTATCCGGTAATGTTGGTGGAGATGCAGATCTGGATTCGGAAGATCTCAATGTACTTCCCGGTGCCCATATCAGTGGCAATCTTACATATTCAGCTCCGAACGAAGTGACAATCCCACCTGATGTTGTAGAAAAAGATGTAACTTTCAATGAAAAAGCAGTANNCCGAAGTGAAGCTATAATCAACGTCATTTCCGAGAGACCCTTAATAAAGATTATAGCCGGGGTTGTGCTGTTTTCAGCTATGTTTATTGGTTCGATATTGTTATTTTGCACAGTGATAGGGATTCCACTGGGATTGCTGCTACTGTTTATGACTTCAGCCCTTATGTATGGTGCCAGGGTGTTCTTTGGTCTGTGGCTGGGTAAGGCAATATTCTCACGGTTGGGCAAAGAATCCAGGCCCTGGATGGAAATGGTATTGGGCTTATTTGTGCTGCTTATTCTTACCTCACTGCCGTGGATCGGGTTTTTGATCTATCTACTGGTGAGCTTCATTGCTATTGGAGCTATCTATAGTGATAAGAAAAGGATTTATAAAGAGTTGAGGGATAAAGGTATGCTGT
>MZXQ01000093.1:0-4916 GCA_002926195.1 Candidatus Methanomarinus sp. HR1
TCAAGTTATACCTGATATACTATGAAAAAAACCCTTTAAAAAAACCCTGAAACTATAATCCTCAATATCCGCAACCTGAATATCCTCCAAAACCGTAAACCCTGACCTGATAGACTCACCCACATGTCTGCCAAGTTTGCAAGTGTGGATCTCATGCCTGATCAAATCAGCAGCACTTAAATATTTACGTGAAATATCCACTCTATAGCGTCCGTCTTCAATATAAACCAGCGAGAGCACACTATCTTGTTTATCCTGCTGCTGATACTTGTCGTTAAATTGCTTTGCATGCTGTTTAGCCCATACAGGCGGACCCGTATGTTTCTTTACAAAAGGCAGCTCACTAACCTGGAATTCCAGCATAACCGCAGCTTTACTCTCACCTGCCCATACATCTCCGGCATGTATTGAAAACTCATTTCGCTTAACCATGTCCTTAAGGCTGTTATGCAACATGAACAGCTGGGGATAAAGTATATCATCAACCACATCCGGCTTATCAAACAGCACAACTACAATCGAAGTACCGCGCTTATTCAGTATCATACTGAATTCATCATCATCCATGCAACTGACAGGAACAGGAAAAAACATTTCCATAGAAGGTTTATCAAGATACTGCCTCGCTGCATTGATAAAACTTACAAACTTATCCATAACAAGTGCTGCTGCTACATTTCTCACCGGGTCAGTGGGATCTGTTACTACCAGTACATCTTTATGTTTCCGGGTGCCGTGTTTATTAATGTCAATAGTTACTCCCGGTTTCCACTCATCAGCAGCCCTGATCACCTCAATGAACGAACCATAATGAATGACCAGCAGTTCACTTAAGTATCCGGAAAAACCACCTGTCCTGAGATCAGACCCATATACTCCGGTAGCTTTCATGAACTGCTTTAGTAGCATTACATCATCCTCAAGTCCCCTGATCCTTACAAGCACGAACCGGTTATGAAAAGGCGTCCTGTCAACAGCAGATCGTATATGCGCCGCACTACTTACTCCAAAACACGGCACCAGGTCTACTTTGAATCCATAAAAATCCGCATGGATATACGGATGTTCTGCATAACGCTCTATAAAACCATCAGCGTTAGATGCAACCTCTTTTGCAATCTCGAGTCCCTTTGTCTTTAAATCCTCTTTGTCCGCATCCCCGGGAAAAGAGATAAAAATATCCAGGTCATGTTCACCTGATATCCATGTACCCCTTGCAGCAGAACCCACAAGCACAGCTTCCACACCAGATAAGTCCTTTTTTGATACCACCTGTTTAATAAGAGCGAAGATATGGTCTACTACTTCCTGCATCTTCCTGTGCTCATCCGCATCCGGCTTTATCCTGGCAAGTACACGCGCAAGTATATCTGTTTCGTTCATGATACTATGATTTTACCATTTTATANNTAATATAATATATTATGAGTCACTAAACCCGGTACTAAGCAAGCACAATATCCTTCAGAGTAGTATATATAGGCCCCTCTGGCGTTAAAATGCTTTTCTTAAGAGCAATTGAATCTACCTGGAACTCGCCAAGATCAACATCCTGTAATCTTGCCAGTATTTCAGCCAATTGGGTTTTTGTCTCGTTATCCATATGCTTGACCCTTGTCAGTGTAGCATGGGCAGCGAACTTTCCACGGTCCTTCTTGAACTTGAAAGGCTTTAACACCCGTTCTACTTCACTATGCAACAACTCGAACTCACCATGTGCACCCAGCCATACCACTTTTATATATGACGGTTTGGGAAATACACCTATACCTGTAATCCTGGCATTAAATGAACTGCATTCAATACCCGAAAGTGCGTTTGAGATCACGCCAACCTGGGATTCGGCAACATCACCAAGAAACTTAAGAGTAACATGCACCAGTTCAGGATCCACCTGTTTCAGACCCTTAAGAGCCAATTCCTCCTGGACCAGGCGCACTGCTTCTTTCATATGATCAGGAAGTTCCACTGCTATGAATGTGCGTATCATATTTTATCTATAAGTTTGCTTGGAATATAATATATAGGTATTTCATTTTAAACCGGATTTGATCTGTCTTACAAGTGCATCCAGCCGGTTAGTCACATCATGTCCACTACCGATAATATCTACCAAAGCCGAACCTACTATGATGCCGTCTGCACCACCTTTTCTTATTTCTACAGCCTGTTCTCTTGAAGAAATACCAAACCCAACAGCTTTGGGTATATCTGTCTTTACACGGTTGATCAGTTCCTTTGTGGATACAGCAACATCATCTCTTGCGCCTGTAACTCCGAGTCTGGAGACCAGGTATATGAATCCGCTTGACCTGCTGACAATACTATCAAGTCGCTCACCTTTTGTTACAGGAGTGACCAGGTAGATCAGGTCAATCTCATTATCAATACAACACTCTTCAAGTTCCCCTGATTCCTCCATAGAAAGATCAGGAACAATAATACCGGTAATACCGCTATCCCTGCAATCTGCCGTGAATTTCTTAAGACCTCGCTTGAAGATCAGGTTATAGTAGGTCATTACTAATAGTGGTATGTTCACATCCAGGTCCTTGACCATTGCAAAATATCTATCAGTGTTCATACCATTATCAAGTGCTCTTTGAATTGACGCCTGGATAGTGGGTCCCTCTGCAACAGGATCTGAGAAAGGCAGGCCCAGCTCTACTATATCCGCACCTGCATTGACCAGAGTATGCACGATCCCGGGTGTATCTCCATCACCGGCACATACATAGGCTATCATGGCCCCTTCGTCCCTTCTATTTAATTCATTGAACTTATCAGCGATCCTCATTTATTTCCCTCCAGTTTCAATACGGATTCAAGGTCCTTATCGCCTCTTCCTGATAAATTGATCACAACTATCTCACCCAGCTCACCTTTATCTGCTGCTTTTGCCAGATAGGCCAGTGCATGGGCAGATTCCAATGCCGGAATAATACCTTCTATTTCGCTTAGTTCATGAAAAGCAGCCAGTGTCTCTTTATCACTGGCTGTTCTGGGTTTGATCCTTTTGATCTGTGCAAGGTATGCTAATTGGGGTCCTACACCACTATAGTCCAGACCGGCAGAAACACTGCATGATTCCAGTATCTGTCCGTATGGGTCCTGTAGTATTTTAGTCCTTGCACCGTGTAATATACCATCCTCACCTACACATAGAGATGCAGAATGCAATGCAGCCGTCTTCGTGGACTGCATCCCCATCCCCCCCGCTTCCACTGCAAACAGGTCTATTTCAGTATTATCAATAAAAGGATAAAATATGCCTATGGCATTGCTGCCGCCCCCTGTACAGGCAATGATCGAATCAGGTAAACGTCCTTCCTGTTCTATAATCTGTGCTTCCGTTTCAATACCTATCACGCTCTGGAAATCTCTTACAATAGAAGGGAACGGATGGGCTCCTACCACTGAGCCAATGAGGTAATGTGTATCCTCTACATTGGTCACCCAATCACGCATAGCCTCATTGATAGCATCCTTCAGGGTCTGGCTGCCTGAGGTTACCGGGATCACCTTTGCTCCCAATAGTTCCATTCTATATACGTTCATACGCTGACGTTCCATATCTTTAACACCCATGTAGATCTGCGTGGTCATTCCCATATTAGCCCCTACTATGGCAGTGGCAACCCCATGCTGACCCGCCCCTGTCTCAGCAATAAGTCTGCGTTTGCCCATATATTTTGCCAGCAATGCCTGGCCCAGGGTATTATTCAATTTATGGGCGCCGCCGTGTATCAGGTCTTCACGCTTGAGATAGACCTTATGCCCGTATTTTTTACTTAATCTTCGTGCATAGTATAATGGTGAAGGTCTGCCTGCAAAATCCCGTCTATAATAATCCAGTTCTTTTATAAACCGCGGGTCGTTTTTCCATTGTTCATATGCAGCTTCCAGTTCCTTATGGGCAGGCATGAGCACTTCAGGAATGAACTGCCCGCCAAATTGTCCAAACTTACCCTTGAATTGGTTTTTCATTAACTTTTCCTCTTTATTCTAATTCTATGACTGAGATATTCCGGTTTCTACTAATTTTCTTGTATTCAGGTAGATATCACCTTTCATAATTGATGTACCTACCAATATTGCATCAACACCCGCCCTCATGGCACGTCCGGCATCTTGTGGAGTCAATATACCGCTTTCACTTATTATAGTTTTANNAATATCTACCTCCATAGTTTTAAGATTACGGTTATTAATACCTATGATATCAGCATTAGCCGCAAGAGCAGCCGTGAGTTCTGCTTCATTATGTACCTCTACAAGAGGTTGAAGTCCTCTTTGAGTTGTGAGACGAATAAAATCAGGCAGGCTGCTGCCAAGTAATCCCGCAATCAGGAGTATAAGGTCACTTTCTACTTCGTATATCTGTTTTTTATCAATAATGAAATCTTTTCTTAATACAGGGATATTTACTGCTTTTCTGACATGTTCAAGATTCTCTATACTGCCATGGAAAAAATTAGGTTCGGTAAGTACGGAAATGGCGACAGCACCTGCCTTTTCCATAGCAATAGCAATCTGTGCAGCTTCTTTTGGTGTTATATCCCTGTTATGGGTGGTGGGTGATGCAGGTTTAACCTCTGCTATTACAGGGATATGGTTTTTTTCTTTTGCTAACCGGATCGATATTGGTAGACTTCTTGCATTTATAGTATGATTGGTATCGATATCCCGGATTGCTTTTATGCGCTTTTTCGTGGATGATATTATGTCATCTATTATCTTGTGCATGTGTATAGCCACCTCATCAGCAAGTACATATGTGTCCATTGATGTATTATAGTGTACATCAATGTTATATTGTACACTATATTTAAGGGTTATGGTATTTTCAGTATCTTCGAATTCACCCATTGAGTAAGAACAAAATCCTCCCTTTGGTCGGATTTTCTTGAGTATAT
>MZXQ01000093.1:5013-7430 GCA_002926195.1 Candidatus Methanomarinus sp. HR1
TATATTATGTATATATTATGTATATATTGAACTGATCATATCCAGTCTTTTATCTAAAATATCATCAATGGTCTTCCTGGAATCATTGAAATCAGTGAATCCATCATAAGTCCTGTCCAATCGTTTTTCCCAGTTATCCTTTACCATAAACAGAGTTTGGGAATATTTCTTCAGCATATCAAACCTTTCACGCTCAAAATTTTCTGCAGCATCAGCATTATTAAAAAATTCGGAGTATAATTTATTAATATCTTTGAGTTTATCAGGATCATCTGATAGTTCGTTAGTGATTGAAGTATTATACTCGAATATTTTTGAAGCAACATTATGCAGATCAATCATAAGGTCCCATATTTGGTATACAACATGTTCAGCATCTTTATTTCTTGCAGAATCAGTCTCCTCTACCAGTATATTTGCACCTGATTCATTTTTTTGTATGCTAAAGTGAGTGGCTTCCCATTCAGTTTGAAAATCAGCAGCAAAACGTGCGATTTTTTCAAGATAAAAACACATATTGAAAATATAATCGGGAAGTCCCCCCATTTTTCCTTTTAGTTTTATGGTCGGGTTTTCATTGAATTCATTATCTAAATAAGATAATAATAATTTATTCCCATTCATTTTCTGGGCGTGGTTGTAATCCTCTAACCAGCTTTCCCAGAAACATTTTACTCTGGAAATATTATCGTGTAAATATATAAAATCTTTCTCCTTTTCAGTAACCAGACCTTTTGGCAATAGTACGTCACTAATAAGGTCTTCAAAGAATTTTTCAACCCGTTCTTGTTCCTGTCTTCTTTTTTCCTGACGTGCTTTTTCAGCTTTCCAGCGCCGCGGGTTTCCATCCAGATAATCCGGAGCATCCGGTGAACTTGCATCAATTAATCCTGAATCTGCCATTATTCATACCTCTCTATTGTGATATATTAGTACCTTTTTTTAATAAATGTCAATAAATTTTTCTTTTTTAATATATAGAAAAGGATATCCTTTCAAAATAATCCTTCTTTATTGAATTTCGAGTTATCATAAACGATATTTAGATTTATTCGATTATGTTTTTATTTAATGTCATATTAAAATAATGTAGTACACATCAATGTTTATGATCGTGGCATTAATACTATATAGTATAATAATGATATATCAATATGATGGAAAGACGAAATATTACCCTGGAAAAAAAACATCTGGATATTCTATCACCTCTACTTGATAAGAATGACGGGAATATCAGTGCAAGTATCAGGGAATTGATCGATTTTGCAGATATGATGATCAAAAGCTATGGAAGCATTGAAAATGCTATGATTGATGCATTTTCAGGTGATAAGCTTGAGAATGACCGTGTGCTGGTTGATCAATTTATCTGGCAGTGGCTCCTTGAAACAAATCGTGGTATGATCCCGGATAAAGCTATCCTGAATTGTCTTTTTGAATCATTCCCCATGAGTGATCTTAAAGAGTTCCCTGAAATAATGAATAATCTTTTCATCAGGCTGGGCTGGAAGACAAGGATCGAATATAAAGAACCTATGATGTATCATCTAATAGGTGGAAGTGAAAACCAGCGAGAACTTATCATAAAAATAATTTGTCTGTACTTTATAGACAGGAACATAGGCATTGAAGATATATCTACCAGTTTTTCTACTACAATCATTCGGTTTATTAACAGGAATAATGAGTATGAAGCATATGATGACCTTATCAGGCTTCTTGGCTACATGAATAAATCCATTAACGAGATCAGATCAAACCCCAATTTCTGGAACATACTAATAAACTCCCATATCAATACCGGATATCACATGATTACTGTTCCGAAAAAAAGCTATGAAGAGTTGATATCAAAAAATGCATCTGTGGACACTGAAATTTTTTCCATATTCACTGAACAGCCTTGTAAGAATATTAACTTGCAGCGACTTCTACCTTTAATAAAGAAGGTATATGAAACATCAGGGATGGTTGATAGAATACATATCGATCAGGATATAATAAAAATATTCCATTCATATAACAACAAAACTGCTATTAATAATATAATCCAGTCCATATTGAATATCCTCAAACTGAACGGTTACCATTATGAAGCTATAGAAGTATCAAGTATTATTGTACTTGCACATAAGACAGAGATTGAAGGAAGGATCACAGAATTAGTAGATAACCTGTTGAGTGCCAGGGCAGGTTTTGATCATGAATTGATGACATTTTTAATATTTCTCGATGGTATCAAAGAAAAAAGTGATATTAATGTAGCCATCGAGAAATTGGGGGAAAGAATGGGTCAGCAGATCCTGAAAGAATATGAAAGAGAATTTAACATTAAAAATTGGGATATGGAACTATTCAAGGATGCTTTCTCAGATATCGACAGAAAGTTAGGCAGAGAATCAAATCTGGAACTG
>MZXQ01000093.1:7515-20633 GCA_002926195.1 Candidatus Methanomarinus sp. HR1
GAGTTCTTTATTGTACTTACCACAAGAGTGCGAATGCCTGTCAGTACATCCTATGACCTATAAAGGAAATACTCATTAAGTATAAAGGAAAAACTGACATATCAATAATTTACGACTATGATATTGAATGTGTTTGAAAATGGATTATACTAAAGGTAACATGGGACGCGTATTCGTAGTGCGTCTAGATCATGAAGAAGATCTATTGAGTGAATTAAATGACCTTGTAAGAAATGAGGACATCAAATCCGGATTTTTTTTCATCCTGGGTGCAACTGGTGGTGCTCTTGTTGTAACAGGTCCTAAAAAAAAAAGTGTTCCTCCTGAGATTAACAGATCCCGGTTTGATGATGCAAAAGAATTGCTGGGTATGGGCAGTATTTTCTGGGAATCAGATGCCCCAAAGATACATTTACATGCAGCAGCAGGTAGCAATAGTGGTTTTGTTATGGGCTGTTTCAGGGAATATACCGAAGTATTCATGGTAATAGAAGTAGTTATATTTGAGATTGAAGGGATCACAGCCGAGAGAATACCAGATAAAAAAATGGGGTTTTCTCCAATACATTTCTTCAGATGAATAGATAGGTAAGTAAGGAATAGAGTAAATAGGGACTGTGGGATATATTATGATAATTGTAGCTGTATTAGGTGTGATCGGGATATTTATTTATAGTAAATATAAGACCTAATCCGGGTAGAAATGCTTCACACTTTCTAATCTTCGGCTCTTTCGAGTGCCTCAGGCCCGTTTTAAAATCTATTGTCGGTATCCGTATTAATTTACGGATACCGGCTGACTTAATTTACGACCTATACAGCGATGAAAATTTTTTTATCGCTAATAATATATTTAGACTCCATTAGATATAATAGTATGGGATCTTCGTAAAAAAATTACAAAACTGAGCTATATTATACATGGTGGGTCATTATAAAATTAGTATTCAAACCTGAAATGATCCATTCAACCGCCACTCATGAGAAAAGACGCTCATAGAATTTTTTTGGGCAAATCCTATTAAGCATATCCCTGTTTCATAAGCACTCACGATGCCGCTGCTTAATGGTGCGGCCTTGGTGACTATCAAGGGAATCCCAACTCGTGCAGCCTTTAATACCATATCAGCAGGTTGACGTCCTGAAGAGAGGATAAAATGTTCATTCGGGTTAAATCCATCCATTAGAGCTTGGCCGATAGCTTTATCTACAGCATTATGACGTCCTATATCCACTGCATTAGCAATGCATCTGCCATTACTACTAATAATACAGGCAGCGTGTGTACCCCTTGTTTGATGATACACTTTTGATTCCAGATAATGCAGTGAACTTATGATCAGTTCATAATTAAAATGAGTATCTGATTTAACCTTAATATCATTATGTTGCAATGCAGGAGTGATTCTGGCAAATATCCGATTGCTGTTATCAATCTTGATGTCCTTGATGTCACAGAAGGTGTTTACCACCCCTTCACATACAAGATGTCCTACTACCAGTTGTTCTAACTGCTCAGGAGTCGACGCCATAGTGGCTATTTGTTTATTGTTTACATAAAGTAAAATGGTCTCATCCATAGCTATATTTAACGTAGACTTATAAGATTTAACTGTATTAATATGGGTGATCTTATACTCTTTTAAATACATGGGATTTTTTTTCCTGATTTTATTTATTAATTATTATAGAGGTATATATAGCAAGGCCTTTATATCTCTCAATTCCAATAGACTATTGAGTGTTTATTATGCTGCGTCAACGGTTTGTACTGGATACCAGTGCACTTACTGATTCAACTACCAGAGAACTGGAAGGTTATGATACATTATGCAAAGGGATCAACGGTATTATGGATATTGTTGCAGATGCACGTCTGTCTTTTGATCTCAGCTGTTATGTGCCCTATCCATCAGTCTATAATGAATTGCATGGTTTTGCCAAAAATAACGGTTGTGATGAAAAAGTAATTGCCAAGATCGATACCTGGCTGGTAAAAAAAACACCGGATCGATATGAAGTGAAGATCCCTTCAAAAATATTCTATGAATATGTTGACTACATGCGCAGTCGTGTCAATAAAGGAATGTCAGTAGCAGAGGATGCTATATGGGAAGCTGCTACCGAATGTTTATTTATCACATCCAATGCAAAGAATAAAAAAAATATCGAGATCGAGATCGAACGTGACGTTATAGGCCCTATTATTGGCAAGTTCAGAGATAAGTACCGTACAGCCCTGAGGTACGGTATCCTGGACAGTGCTCCTGATATTGATGTGCTGTTACTGGCTAAGGAGTTGGATGCGGCAGTAGTAGCCTCAGATATGGGCATTCAGCGGTGGGCACAGCAGTTAGGACTGCGTTTTGTAGAGGCAAAAACTTTCCCTGCTATTATTAAGGAATATCTGCATCATGTAAAATAGGATAGATCAATGTACTTAATCATTTCAGCAGTAGCTTATATAGTAGTGGTATTTCTTACTATCCGGGATATTCGTATTTTCAGGCGCACCAAACTAAATTCATACAGGCGCGGGGCATTGAAAGGTATGGTTGCTATGATAGTGGTGTTATTAGGAGGGATTATAGTACAATCCAATGCTGAAGCAGGGTTGTTGCTGGTGTTTATTGGTTTGTTTATTAATAAAAAGGGACATAGAGAGGATGTGTTCGGGGACGCCGGGACACTGGACAGGTTCATGGGCAAGACAAGATATGAGGGTTGATATGAGCAAAACGCTCACTTCATTCACATTAAAATAAATCAGGAATGTCTGCCAGGATACCTTCTTCAATTTCTTCACATGAATGATGTTTTGCCGGTTGTCCGATAATCCACCATAATATCCCTGATATAACAACAACAACAATGACCATTATCATTATTGTTATCCAGTATAGATAATCAGGTAACATGTCATTATAGCAATTCATCAACCATGAGATAATAAAACCAACCACTGCTACAGCAATGTATGGTATGGATTTAGTTACCAGCTCAAATCTGTTAACAACCTTTACATCACTTGATATTTTATAAGTTTCAACTAAACTGTTGATCTCTTTAAATGATGAATTAAGGATTGAATCCGGCATTTTTTCATTTATTAGGCATATAATAATCGTAAAAAGATTAAAAGGTGAAATAATATATTTACATAAAGGTGCAAGCAATCCCGCGTCTTCGTGTGATCCTGCTGACTTCATGTCTTTTTTTATTAATTGCACCATCTCATCTTTAATACCCTTATCTTCCTCATAGGCGCAACATACAAGTATAGACATCCACAACTGGTATTTACGATCAGTAATATTTAGAGTCTCGCGGCGTATTTTTTCGATCATATACATAGAGACATCCATATCCATAAGGTCGCCTACAGGATTGGATACTTGTATAGTAGTTGCTACCTCGCCTGTATTTTCCTGTAGGAGCTTAATGAAAATAGGTTTGAGCATTGATAATTTTTTTTCGGCCTTTTTTTTCTGGTAGAACGAGATTGCGATCATTAACACCAGAACAAGAAATAATAGGATCATTAAGTAGTAAATTAGTGTTGCCAACGGTAATATCATATTTTGATCAGTTAATGAGGACATGATATATAAAAGATAATAATAGTATTTAAAGCGTGTTTATTAGAAAAAGTAAAGTACTCAAAGATAATACTAAGACCACCCAATACCTCTTGAGGGGCCGTAGGGTAGCCTGGACCATCCTGCAAGGCTGGGGGTCTTGTGACCGGAGTTCAAATCTCCGCGGCCCCATTCGTTTTCTATACTAACCCTTTCATCTTATTTTCCACTTCAGTGCCTATCTCTGTTAGTGAGAAAATATTTTCATTTTCCTCAACTAATCCTTTATCAATTAGTTCATCAAGTATCTTGGCAGCCGTTTGCGGAATCATATGTGTTCGTTTTGATATGGATTTCTTATCCATTTCGCCCTGGGACCCAAGTAATCCAAGTATCCTCTCACGTTTATCATTACCTGATACAAATCCGATCATGTTATCCATAATATCACCTGTAATTTACTTACGATAATAGTCTGCCATATGGATAAGTTTATTGTATCCTGGTGATATAATACAGGTTGGCAGGCTAGCCCGGGTAGTTAGGCGTTACCTGTAACCCGAAACCGCCGATATGCGGGGGGCGAAGCCAATGGAAGATGTTATCAATTACCTCTTCAACCTGTGGATTTGACTGAGAAGTTCCGTCCTATGGGGATAACGTTATTATAGAGGCTTTCCTGAAGGAATGTCATTATAATTTAATTAAGAGAATCGGTCCAGGCCCGGAAGGGAGCAGACTTACCTTAAGCAATTATCGCTCATGGGGAAGCGGGATGGAGGATTAACTACAGATCATTGAGTGGTATGAGGTGCAACAACCAAAGGTGTGTCTGCCACTCAATAACAAAATCCTATGCGTTGAAAAGTATTATATAGAATATAATATACATAAAGCTCAATTAGTGACGAGATAGCCAAGCCTGGTATGGCGCAGGATTGCTAATCCTGTGGTTGTTTTGACCTCGGGGGTTCGAATCCCCCTCTCGTCGTTTTCATTTATATATGGAATATGATATTGAAGAAGAAATATAGTTGGCTATATGGAGTTAATCATTGAAAAAATGTTTAGTTTGTTTACATTTTCCAGGTATATAGGAAAGTATAAACGTTCCTATATGAAAAAAAAACACTGTCAAACCATCTGTTTAATTATAATAATCATATTAAATATCGTTTTTATAAGTGGTTGTCTTCATGATGATGACCCTATAGTTACCAGGGCTCAACCATATCTTAATGAGATTAATTTAAATGATGTTGAACTTAGAGCACAAGCTGTTTCCATAGTTAGCGGATGCCCTGCAGGAGATAAGGAATGCCAGGTAAATATGATATATCGCTATGTAGTTGAAAATTATAAATATTACAGTGACCCGAGAACCGGGGAATTCATACAATCTCCTGCAGAAACAATGCAAATTCAGGGTGGTGATTGTGAAGATCTTACAATTGTTCTTGAATCTCTGTTAGAAAACCTTGGTATTAAGACATATTTTGTCCTGACACCTGATCATGCATATTGTCTGGCATGTGGTATAAACACAGAAAACCTGTGGCAGTATATTCAGGAATCCATATTGATCCAGGCTTCAAAAGACCTTGGTCAAAATCAAACCCTGAATGTGATAATGGATGAAGGTAATATTTTTATTGTACAGGAAAAACAACAAACGTTTATATTGCGGCCCGGGGAGATTTTTTATTATGGCGGAGACGGTTCGAATTTTAATTCAACTATTAAATATATGAACATACAGTACAATATAACTTCATCTGTCCCGCTGTCACTCTATGTAGTTCCTTCCGAAAAAGATTATGAATTAATGACAACAGGACGTGAATTTGCTACCTATTCATTATGTAATCAAAAGAATTTTTTAAAAGTGTCCGATTCTTGTGATGGTCTGGAAAATCATGGGGGTTTGATACTGGAGAATGATAATAATTATATGGATCCAAATATGGATGCCATTGTTGATGTAGATATGAAATTCTATTTTTGTTATTCACCTGATAGCCTTTTTGATAATCAGGAAATAGTATATTATAGAGTAAATGATCAGGATTGTATTGTACTTGACCCAACAGCCGGTAAATATGGTTATCCTGGATTTACCGGTAATCCCGAAGGAAAAAAAATAGCTATTGATCCTATAAGTAAGGAATATTTTTACCTGGATTAAAAAAATACGCTGAGGGAGAGATTCGAACTCCCGAGGCGCTATGCACCACCGGTTTTCAAGACCGGCGCCGTGGTCCGCTTGGCTACCTCAGCATATCAGTATTTTTAATAGATTTATTCTTTTATTATCTTTTCCGTTAGTATATAATCTATAGAGTATATACTAAACAAAATACGAGCTTTAGCTGGAATTTTGTTCTTCTTCGGGTGTATTCTCTAAAATATCCATTGTGTACGTCTCGATCAATTGAACTTCTGTTAGTTCAGTATTTTTAAGAAGATCCTTTGACATTTGACCCCTTGAATACATCCACCGCTGATTAAGGCTATAATCTAATGGTACCTGGACTTTTGCTATAGTACCGTCTATCTCAATATTCATCTCTTCTCCTGTATACAGCGTACTTAGACCTACGGCTTTGTCTTTTATATTTTCAAGTACATCATTGATCTTATAATCATAATATACGATTTTACCTGCCATCGGTGAATTGAAATCAACTCTTACATGACGCCCCATCACTCGTATCACAAGGCCGACACGCCCATCTATCTGTACCCTCATACCGTCATGTGGTTTTTGCTCGAATCGCTTGGCCGGGATGCTTTTGATCTGTAATGGGCTTTTTTCTCCAAAACCTTTCTCAGGCGGGATCTCGATCGTACCTTCATAACCGACATCATGCTTCTTGATATCTTCCTCAAGACCTTCGATCGTCTGTTCAGCACCAATTATTATTATATCACCGCCATATAAGGCATTTTCATTAAAAAGGTCATTAGCCTTAGCCAGTTCCTCATCAGTTGTATCAAAAATACTACCATCATCCAGTTTACCAGTATATGATAATTTAATAAAATCTCCTTCTTTTATCGTCATTGTGATCACGTCGTGCACTTAAGATAACGGGATGGATAAAAAAGGTTTCCATATTTTAAATGTATAAGAAGTAAAAAATTTCTGTATTAATCATTGTCTATATGTAGAAAGGATTAAATCAATTGAATCCAATTAAATTTAATTTACACATATTAAACTCATACAACCGTGAATACCTATGGATAAAACAACAGCAATATATGAAAAATTAAAAGGCAGGATGAGTCACGAAGAATTTTTAGTACTTGTGGAACAAAAGGAGAAATTGATGGGTGATCTTGCTGATCGGGAGTCGGCTGCTATGCTGGTAGCCTGTGATCTTGGAGTTAATAATGATGAGATGAAAATCGATAAAGTCACATCAGATATTTCAAATGTTACTGTAATAGGTAAGGTGATCACATGTTCTGATGTAAGGACATTTGCCCGTGATGATGGTTCTGCCGGTAGTGTAGCTAATCTTACCATAGCAGATGATACAGGGTCTATTAGAGTGGTTTTATGGGACCAGGCGGCTGATCTGGTCAAAGTGGGAGAAATAGGTTTCAAGGATTCCATTCAGGTTTCCGGTTTTGTAAAAGAAGGGCGTAATGGTCTTGAAATAAGTATTGGACGAGGAGGTAGCGTGGATAAGGTTGCTCTGAATGAAGAGATACAGGTACGTATTGAGCCCTATAAGATCAGCGAGATACACTCAGGAATGAGTGATATCCATATAGTAGGGAAGGTACTGGAGATTTCCGATATCAGGACATTCCAGCGTAAAGACGCAACAACAGGTAGGGTAAGGAATATTACACTGGGCGATGCTACAGGTAAGATCAGGGTGACTGTATGGGATGATAAGATAGATAAACTGGATCAAATTGCATTGAATGATAATATTGAGATAGCAGGAGCTTATGCAAGAGAAAATACTTTCAGTAACCAGGTAGAGATCAATACAGGCTTTAATACTTCCATTCGAAAGAGCAATATAGTGGTCGAATATGAGGAAAAGATCACACCCATTGCAGATATCGTACCCAATGAGTCATATAGCGTATCAGGCTATATTACCGGACTGGATGAAATAAAAGAATTCCAGCGCAAGGACGGGGTAACAGGCAGGGTAGTGAATATACATATCTCTGATGATACTGGCAGAATACGGACATCATTGTGGGACAACCAGACCGATATCATTAGTGAGATCGATATCGGAACCAAATTGATGATAACTGATTGTTATGCTAAACCGGGATGGAACAACGAAGTTGAATTGAGTGTCGGAGAACGCAGTACTATTACTGTATTAAAATAAGAACAAAATCCTCCCTTCGGTCGGATTTTCGATATATCAAGTTATACTTGATGTACTAGAACAAAATCCTTAACCGATCAAAAATGCAATAAAATTATACCTTTGATTTTTTGGCTTTTTTCAATTTCTTCTTTGTCATTTTTGTTCTAAATTCGCTGACTTCTTCTACAGCTTCTTCTTTTTGTTCTCTGTATAACAACAGACAGGCCACAAGACCGAACACTACTATGAAAAGAATAGCATAGAACTGATAAAGAGTTAGTGGGGCAAATAGCTGATTTTTCATTTCAATTTCTTCCCAGAATAACACTACCAATCGTAATTTTGATAGTAGATCAATACTCTCTATTCCCTGCATTCTGTACAACATATCAATAAAATAAATAATAAGAGTTGATATGATCGCAATAATAAATGAGAATGTAAGTGCAAGTAATGTCTGCTGTGAGTTATTAGTCTGTATCTGGGAGTTCATTGTTTCTTTGCCTCTTATAATTTTTCTTCCTCGATTATGAATGAACCTATATAGTCACAATCCTTACATTGATACTGTACTCCAAGCTTTAAACCCATATAATAAGTTACATTATTAGAGCCGCATTGTGGACAAATAAGTAATTTTCCGGTTCTTTCGAGGTTATGTTCCTGAATTTTAGTTTCTAATTCTTCAAAACTTTCTGGATTATTTGAAATTGGCTTAACCATTACAGTATAATTCCTCGATATAATATAAATTATTTTGTATTACAACAATCACTATTTTTTTCTACGGGCCAGTATCTCTTGTGCCATCCACTTCTTCAATTGCATAAATTTTACATCTGAAAGCCCAACCACTTCAAGTACGCCATCACGCAAGAAGCAGGGTTTAGTAATCTTACAGCACCAGGCCATGCTACCAAAACATGTGCTTTCACCGTATTCAAGTAGTGTGCCTTCAACAAGTTCCAGTTTCAGTCTGGTAAACTCTTGAGCCGTCATTCCTATCTGTTCAAGGGCATTATGAACAGCGCAAGGTTTTACCGGAAGACAGCAAAATGCCAGTGCCCTTAAATCTCCACCGCCACAGATATGTTTCGGTGAATTATACCACCCGGTATTTATCTGATATAATGTGATCTGGTCTACTATATTTCGTAATGTATCAGGATCTTTTAACACAGCTCTGGCACAGGAGACCATATCAGCTCCTCTTGAGAACATGGACTTTGCAGAAGAAATGTCTACTACGGAGTTGTTGCCTATAATGAATAATGAAGTATTGTTCCTGATCTTTCTGATAATATTAACATCAGCACCATGTTTGCCCATGGCATCAATATGAATAATATGAGCGCCGGATTGTTCAATTATCTGGGCTATAGTAAGATCGTTCACTACATTGGCCCTGATCTTGACAGACACCACTGCTCCGGTACTCCTGACGGCCTGGATGATCTCATTTAGTGTATCAGGGTGCATTAGCAGGGATTGCCCGGCACCTAATTCTACTATTTCATCCTGGCGGCAGTGTGCATTTATCTCTATACCAGCCCCTTTTTTTTTTGCAACACGGGCTGCTTCAACATAAGCGTCTATATTCGCTGCCCTTACATTTACCATAACACAACACCCATTAGGGCTATTATTTATGTTATCCAGTTCATGGTTCAAAAATTCCATAGGCTCATCAGTCACGAATTCAGTACGACCGCGCTGAGCAATTCTTTTTGCTGCCTCATTAGTCTTACTATCAAGATTATAGCCCCCCAGTATCACCATTCCGGCATGATCCGTGAACTGTCTGGCAAACTGGCTATCGGTTATACCAGCCATAGGGGCAAGTGCAATAGGATTGTTAGGGGTAAGATATCCTATTTTTAGATCAAAAGGTGGTATTACATCTGTTTCCAATGGTACTTCCTCAATGGTAATTATGATTTATTGTTTTTTTCTTTAGAGGTCTTCCTCATTGCTTAAACTATAAAAGTTTTACTAGAATAAAATCACATTTTGAGCGAACTATTAATTATCATGCATACAATAGAGGTTTTATCATGAACAATAGAGTATTAATTATTATACTTCTTGGTGCAGTCATTACGTTTTCTGCATGTATCAACAATACACAAGAACAGCCATCAGGTGAAGAACAATTAATAGTGATTGTCAGTATTTTACCCCAGGCTGATTTTGTCGAACAGATAGGAGGCAATAAGACGAAGGCTATTGTGATGATCCCACCCGGAGCAAGCCCGATAACATATGAACCAACTGCAAATCAGCTTATGGAATTGAGTGATGCAAAAATATATGCAGCATTGGGATCAGGTCTTCCTTTTGAGAAGGTCTGGCTGGATAAGATAAGATCAGTTAATAAAGATATGCTTATTGTAAATACCTCACACGGTGTTGATATTATTCCAAAGGATCCGCATATATGGCTATCACCGCGATCTGTTAAGATCCAGGTGGAAAATATTTATCAGGGTCTTGTTCAGGTTGATCCTGGTAACAAGGATCTCTATTTTCAAAATAAAGAACAATTTCTTGAAGAATTGACAACTCTCGATATGCAGATTAATGAATCCCTGAGAGGATCGAATAATAGAAGTTTTATGGTGTTTCATCCGTCCTGGGAGTATTTTGCAAGGGATTATAATCTTACAATGATCTCTGTAGAGATAGAAGGGAAAGAACCAAGTGCTGGTGATATGGTAAATTTGATTGAGACGGCCATCCAGAATAACATTACAGTTATTTTTGTCCAGCCGCAGTTCAGCACTAATAGTGCGCAGGTAATAGCAGATGAGATCGGAGCCAGTGTTGTTCCGATCGATCCTCTGGGAAAAGATTATATTACTAATATGCAGATAGTAACTGATGCATTTACCAGTACATTGTTGTAAATATGAACAAAGAAGTGATCAATCTAAAGGATGTTTGGGTCCGGTATGAAGATATTACTGTACTTGAAGGAATAAATCTTGTTGTACAGCAGCATGATTTTTTAGGTCTTATAGGACCCAACGGTGGAGGAAAGAGTACACTGATAAAGGTTATCTTAGGTATGATAAAACCATGCCAGGGAACTGTTAGTGTCCTTGATGCACCTCCGAGAAAAAGTAGAAAATATATTGGATATGTTCCGCAATACAGTCTTTTTGATCTGAATTTTCCAATCACTGTATGGGAAGTGGGACTCATGGGAAGATTAGGCCATCGTGGTCTGTTCAGTCGATATAATAGTGAAGATAAACAGGCAGTTTATAAAGCTCTTGATACGGTTGAGATGCTTGAGTATAAGGATCGTCAGATCGGAAAATTGTCAGGAGGGCAAAGACAACGGGTTTTTATTGCAAGAGCACTTGCAGCAGATCCGAAATTACTTCTGCTGGATGAACCTGCATCAGGTATTGATACACATATGCAGACTGAATTCTATGAATTGCTGGAAAAATTAAAAAAATCTATGGCGATCGTTATGGTTTCACATGATATCTCAGCAATTTCCATGTATATGGATAAGATCGCCTGTTTGAACCGCAAACTGTATTATCATGATTCTAAAGAGCTAACATCAGATGACCTTGAGGCAACATACCAGTGCCCGGTCGAATTTATCGCTCACGGGGTTCCACATAGGGTATTGAAAAGTCATTAAAAGGTGTTACATGCTGGAAATACTGCATTATGAGATTATAAGAAATGCCATTATCATAGGTGTTCTTGCCAGTATTGCATGTGGTATTATCGGTGTTTATGTTGTGGTAAAGCGGATAGTTTTTATCAGTGGTGGAATTGCTCATGCCTCATTCGGAGGTGTAGGGCTTGGATACTATTTAGGGATCGATCCGATCCTTGGAGTGCTTCCTTTTAGTATTGTCTCGGCACTGAGTATGGGTCTGGTCAGCAGGCGCTCCAAACTTCCGGAGGATACTGCAATTGGGATTTTGTGGGCAATGGGTATGGCTATCGGAATTATCCTTGTTAATCTGACACCTGGATATGCTCCGGACCTTATGACATATCTTTTCGGATCTATTTTGTTCGTATCTAACTCAGATATCATTTTAATGTTAATCCTGGATGCAATTATTATCCTGATCGTACTGGTATTTTATAAGGAATTCATGGCATTGTGTTTTGATGAAGAATTTGCCGAAGTATCCGGAGTTCCTGTAGAAAGACTGTATCTTGTACTGCTGTGTCTTATAGCTTTGACTGTAGTAGTACTTATGCAGGTAGTAGGTATTATTATGGTCATTGCTTTATTAACGATCCCTGCGGCTTTCAGCAGGGAATTTACCAATGATATTAGAAAAATGATGGGGATTTCAATGATTTTTGGTGCTGTTTTTTGTATATTAGGGATATCGCTGTCAATAGTATTTTTTGTACCGTCCGGTGCAACTATAATTCTATGTATGGCTGTGTTTTATTGTTTGTATCTTGGATTTAATTATATTAGATAAAATCCTCCCTTCGGTCGGATTTTATTTAATATAATAAATCTACTTTCATGCCTTGTTGTGTAAGCTCCCATGCTTACTCTTAAGCCTCACTCATGTCGGCCTGACGGCCGACTTTGGTCCGGACACCGCCATTCGGGCGGTGTGGAATGCTTCATAGTAAAGATATCTATTTTTTATCACAGAGCTTGTGAAGAGGGTAAAGGTTTGCTTGTATTATTACTTTCACAGTGCTCTTAGTAATGTTATATTAATCACAAGTGTATTGATCTTTCTGGTTTTTGAAAAATGATAAGAGAATTGAGTCGTGTAGGCATACTGTGTCATTACTTACCGACTATATGGTGTTTTCTCCAAAATATCGGGGGAAGATACTTCGAAGATTCTATGAATCTTCTTATCTTCAGTTCTTTTTAGAACTTCAGGACGTGAGATATAGCGATGCTTGCAAAGAGAATTAAAGGAAGGAGTAGTAGGATATTACGAAAGGAATTTCCTGAGCTTAAAGAATAGTGCAAGCAAAGTCTCTTGGCACCAAGTTGTTATCATGGAAGTGTTGATCATGGTTGGGAAGTTGTTGAAAAATATATTGCCGGACAAGAAAGAAAACCGAATGGCTGAAGTTCATAAACAGGCCCTGGACTTAAGTCCGGGGTATAGTGACTGCGAGATGGCTAAACTCATGCTCAGTCCGGTTAATAGGACAAAATACATAATATTTT
>MZXQ01000091.1 GCA_002926195.1 Candidatus Methanomarinus sp. HR1
GGCTATCAGTACATTTACGCTCCTGATATTGCACCTGACAGCGAAATGCCACAAAGAAGATCCTTTGAAGATATCCTGTTATTAGAGCGCCTGCGAAAAGCCGTCGGCCGAATCAACCCAATGATTCCGGCAGATGTGAGAGAAGATGCCATCAAGCAGATACAACGCCTTAACTCTCCCGAACTCATAGCCAACAACAAAGCATTCCACCGAATGCTAACAGAAGGCATCAAAGTAAGTTACCACAAAGACGGAGCCGACAGGGGCGACCTGGTCTGGCTCATAGATTTTAATAATCCCCAAAACAACGAATTTCTTGTAACCAACCAGTTCACAATCATAGAAGAACATAAAAACATTGCTCTGGAAGTTCTTAAAAAGTTGCTCAATGATGAAATAAAAGCCAGGGTGAAAAAGAACCTGGTTCAAAGCAGATCGTTAATGGAAATGCTGGAAGATTCTATTAAGAAATATCACAATAAGGTTGTTACAGCTGCAGAAGTTATTGAAGAATTGATCACACTTAGTAAAGAGATAAAGAGGATGGACAAAGAGCCACAGGAAATGGGGTTGTCAGAATTTGAATATGCTTTTTATACGGCAATTGCAGATAATGACAGTGCAAGAGAATTAATGCAAAAAGAGAAGTTGAAAGTAATAGTAAAACGGACTTTAAGACAGTATGGTTATCCTCCGGATATGCAGGCACTTGCAACAGAAACAGTATTAAAACAGGCGGAATTAATAGCAGATGAAATAACAAAATCCTCGCTAACGCTCGGACTTCAGATATCCACCGGGCGTTAAACAAAAGGTCGAGATATTCGGTATTGGCCTGCAAAGGTATGATGAAATAGGAACGTATATATCAATAAGCATAGGTTCATAATAATAGTATAAAATTTAAGCCAATAGATAGCGAAATATAATATTTAAAACAGACAACATAGCATTGGTGCGGTTTTTGTGATTAATGGCAAAAGGTGATAAAAATTGGATATTAGGATAATAGTGGCAATTATTGGCTTGATAGGAATGATAGTCGCGGCACTTATTACGGTATCACCATATTTTATGCCAACATCTGACCCAACACCTGACCCAACACCAATTGGTTCACCCACATCAACTTCCATTCCAACATCTGCACCTACTCAAACTGCTCCTAGTGAAACTCCCACCCATCCGCCTATCTGGAGCTGGCAGAAGATTGACGGTTTGCCTCGTCAAATAAATACACTGGTTGTGGACCCAACGAACTCACATGTTCTTTACGCAGGCACCGGAGCCTCAGGTTTGGGAAGTAGCGTCTACAAGAGTGTGGACGCTGGTATGACATGGTATCTGGCGTCGGATGGGTTGCCCAGTGAGGACGTGGAGGCGCTGGCTCTCAGCCATGATGCTTCACCCATTCTTTACGCTGCTGCCGATAGCGGTGATATATTTACAAGTACCAATGGTGCAGAAAGCTGGACGCAATTGGGCAATGTAGAGTTAATGGGTTTCGAGAACCGCTTAGCAGTTGCTCCCAGCGATGAAAACGTTCTCTTTATCGTGAAAGATACCCGTGGTGTAGCCTGCAGCAGCGATGGGGGCTATAACTGGTGGTCGGTCGGCAAAGGACTACCCCAAGACGAGTACGGAGATGTTAATGCAGCCCAATCACTGGCAATAGATCCAACGGATGCAAACGTGGTCTACTTAGGCACCGGTTGGGGATCTTTCTATGGTAATGGTGTCTATAAATCAATCGATGGTGGCGAGACGTGGTCACCATCCAATAAAGGAATGCTGGATTACGGCATTACTGCTTTGGCTGTGAACCCTATGGATCCACAAATAGTCTATGCCGGTGGGGACAATGGAGAACTGTTCAAAAGCAATAACGGTGGAGCAACTTGGAGTACTATTCAGCTACCTGATCAAACAAGCATCCATGATATCACTATAGACCCGATTACACCGGAGACGATTTACTTACTTTGCGAGCGGGTGGGGATCTTTATCAGCAAGGACGGGGGCGCTACCTGGCATGTATTAGGGAAGCCGATAAAGCCCGATTACCCATCATTTACAGCAATGGCAATTATTTTCGAGCCTCAGCAGGTCCTGATCGTCGGCGTTAGAGATGAAGGTGGCTGGCGGTACGTCACAAAAGACTAAGGGGGATGTGACACTTCAATTCGAGCAAGCTCCAATGGCTCGTGGATGCCCCCGAATTTTGAAGTGGATACCAATTAAGCATAAATCAACCTGCTTTTTGGTGTTGGGACCTCTCTCCCCAGTTTATTTGCAGTTTCTATCCAGTCCTGGACCACAGTGAGAGTATTTTTAGGTACTACACTACTCTATAGTTAATATTCGTGCTTCAATAGACATTTCTCAATGCTTAATTAATTAATTAATTAATTTTTTTAATAAAAAAAACCATGAACAATAGAATCAACAATATCCATACGCTACCTAAAAACGGGCTCTGAGTAGAAGATGAATTATGAAGACTCATATTTGATCCGTTATCCGTATTATCCACCTGATCAGTAATATCCGATGTCATATTAACATAATAACTGATCAGTACATCAACCCAAACGACATTTTCTTCAATACTATCATTAAACCGGCCTGATAGGAGATTCTCATGAATACTCACATTATCGATCCCTTCGCAGGAAATGATCTGTGTATTGTCAGGGAATTCCACATTAAGAAACGAACCCGGTTCACCCTGTAACCAGATGGTACTCCCGTTAATAAGAAGATCATCATTAAATCCGTATATCACGCAGAAAGTATTGGTAAAGCTGGTTTGAGTATCAACCGGACCCAATGCCTCAACTGGGATTAACGCATCTATATTTTCTACTGTAATCCCTTTTGTAGAATTATCAATTCTTACATCCATTTCCGCTTTCAAGGCATCCCTGATGGTATCTCTATAATACCTGTCATAATTCAACAATTCCCAGGCGCTGACAAATCCATCTTTATCCCCATGCAGATCATCAGTTTTATTTTTGAACTCACAAGATTCCTGTCCTGAAATGACCTCGATATACTGCCATTCCATAGAATCCGGATAGATAGTGACCAGATTGTTGCATTCATATCCGGCTACAGCACTTCCAGTGAACTGGGCTGCTAATAAAAATATAAGTATGATCCAGGTAAGCTTTTTTAAATTTATCATGATATTTATTCTTTCATATCGCAAGCGAGGATTTTTTTCTTATTTAGTAGTCACCCTGCACCCATCTTCCTCAACAATTAAAGTATGTTCTGCCTGGGAGACCAATGTACCTTTTTCTTCTTTCAATACTGGATAAGATGATACATTTCCATTCTTTTCCAGCTGGAGCATTGCGAAATCCACATGCCTGGACTTAAGCCATCGTTTGGCAAAAGGCAGGGTCTTATATTGTTCTATCTCCTTTAACACAGCCCTTGCAGCAGGGTTTCTAATAGGCTTATTAGTAAATAGACTAAATATCTGGGCACTCCCTACTTCGCTCACAAATCCCTTACCATCAGTGGCAAAAGGTTCAATAGCTATGACCTGTCCAACTTCAAGCTCGACACCCACATCAGTCGGGATATTGGGAATACTGGGCGGAGCATGCTGTATATACTGGGCCAGCCCATGTCCGGTCAGATTGGCAACCGGCTTATATCCGAACTCAGTAATCGTACCATTGATAACATCACCGATCTCTGTAATATTGATACCTCCATGGATTATCTCTATAGCAGCATTAAGTCCTGCTTCCACAGCCTCGACCAGTTCATTATGGCCTGAAAGATCAACTGTAATAGCAGTGTCGGCAATAAATCCGTCAATATGTACACCAATATCCAGTTTGACCATGTCCTCACCAAATACTTCAGTATCATTCTTCTTAGGTGTAGCATGTGCCGCTTCATCATTTCGGGATATATTTACAGGAAAAGCGCATTCACCACCTTCTTTTTTTATCATGTTTTCTGCAAAATTAGCAACATCAAGTAAACTCGCACCGACTTTAACCTGTTTTGCAGTCTCATTTCTGACATGGGCAAGTATTTCACCTGCTGTCATATACTTCCCAATGATCTCATCTATCTCCTGTATCATCTGTTCCTTATCCATAATGATCACCACTACTATATTTCCTGTATTACTAATTAGTACAGAACAATATTGCTGTATATTATAACTGTAGATTCTTATTTAACATAGTTAAATTATTGCATCCCTTATCAGTCACAACAACCATATCTTCGATCCTGACACCACCAACATCATGATAATAAAGACCTGGTTCTACTGTAATAACATTTCCTATATCCAGGATATCTTGCTGCGGCCCTATACCAGGTCTTTCATGAATATCAATACCTACACTGTGACCGGTGGAATGAATAAAGCCTTCATCTTCACCTACGGCAAATCCTGCATCAGTAAAACTATCGCATACTGCCTGATGTATTTCACTGCTATTAGCTCCGGGCTCGATAAGATCAAAACCAACTTGCTGGGCAGCAAGTACAGCCTCATACATTTCCTTTATCTTAGGGTCAGGTTTACCTCTGACCACAGTCCGGCTCATGTCACTGTAATATCTACTAACCATATTTCGTGGAAAAATATCAAGTATTATTTGCTGATGGGCTTGTAATACACCTTCTCCCTCCCAGTGAGGGTCGCAACTTCGTGGTCCACAGGCTACAATAGTACCCTGGGCCTCACATCCGCTGTCCAATAGAGAATGATGTATGGCAGCTTTGATATATTCGCTGGTGAGAGGCCTACCGTTAATAGTAAGTTCATCACCACTGATCTTCGAAGAACGGATCAGGTCAATTGCCTTTGATGCTGATAGTTCACAGGCACGCTGGGTATTTGAGATGGCTTTTATCTCTGTTTTGGTCTTCTTTTCTCTTAATTTTCGGATAGGGCTTGTAATACAGGTGATATTAATACCCTCATCTCTAAGATGGTCTGCAAAAAAAAGAGGAAACTCCTCTGGCACAGCTATACTGCTACACTCTTCTTCTTTTAGTAACTGTACTAACAGCCTGCTGTATACCTCTGCCGGATCTTTATGAATTTTTAACAGTTCCTTAGATCCATAATCAGAAGTAGACCTGACATCAGTAATTCGTGATTCCTTCTTAGCCCGCTCCTTTTCCATACTGGAGACCAGCAGGATATCTTTATTTTTATATAAATATGTAAAAGCATCACCTGCCAAAAAACCAGATATATAATACATATCAGCACTACGGATACTATCCGTATACATTAAATAGGCATCAATCCCTTTGCGGTGCAGCAGCGGTTGAAGGTCTTTTTTTTGTTGTTCAATTATCATGATCACAGATTATTCAATAACCCACGGGCAGCCAGTACTCCGGTAGCAGTCGCATTGATGATATCCCTGGATAGTCCCGTACCATCCCCGGCTGCATAAAGTCCTTTAATATTAGTCTGCATGTTATCATCCACATCCAGACGCATGGAATAGAACTTGATCTCAGGGGCATACAGCAGTGTAGAATCAGAAGCCACACCTGGTATGATCTTATTCAATATTTCCAGTCCTTCTATGATATCCATTACAATACGGTGCGGCATTGCCATACTGATATCTCCCGGTGTAATATCTTTTAGTGTATTACTGACCGGGTTTCGCCTGATGCGCTGGGATGTTGAACGCCTGCCACGCCGCAAGTCTCCCATCCGCTGAAGTACGGGTTTACCTCCACCAATAGTAGTTGCTAATTTAGCTACTGATCGACCATATCTGGTAGTGTTCTCCATAGGATGCGTGAGTTCGATCCTTACCAGGAATGCAAAGTTGGTATTATCTGACTCAAGATCCTTCATGGCATGGCCATTAGTAGCAATAAAACCTTCATATTCTTCTTTAACCACAAAGCCCCTGTGATTGGTACAAAAGGTCCTCACAAAATCATCATATCTGGGTGTCCGGATATGAAACTTCGGATCACGGTTGATCCTGGTTACAGGATCCATGATTATAGCAGGTACTTCTACCCTGATCCCTATATCGATCCCGGCGTATCCGGCCTTGATGTTATTCTTTTTTACCAGTTCATCTACCCAGGTTGCTCCTACACGGCCGGGAGTCAGGATCGTTGTTTTTGATCTGATCGTACTGTTATCTTTCAATACAACACCAGTACATTTACCATCTTTGATCACAAGATCAGTAACTATGGTGTTTAGCATGAACCTGATACCTGATTGCTCAAGATCGTTCTTTAACTGCTCGATAAGCCTGGGTGTTTTATCTGAACCAATATGCCGCTGAGGGATCTCAATAAACCTGGCACCAGTTGAAGCAGCACGGCGTTTAAGATCATCGATATCAAGATGAGACGGCCTGTTAAGTTCAAAAGGAGCACCATATTGCAGAAAAACTTTATCTACATAATCAACAAGATCCCAGGCTACATCACGGTCGTGGGTAAATTCACTCAGGTCGCCTCCGATTTCAGGACTTAAGTTTAATGTGCCATCGCTGTAAGTACCTGCGCCGCCAACGCCGCACATGATATCACAGGGATGACAGTGTGTACACCGGCTGGCCAGGTCCATTTTACATTTTCGCTTTGATATATCCCGCCCCTGTTCTATGATAAGGACAGACAAACCTTTTCCCATCAGTTCGTATGCTGCAAACATTCCAGCCGGACCACAACCAATTATAATCACATCATATTGTTCATCATTCACGAAAGTACCTCATTCAGTTTATCGTTTTGTACTGCCATTTTTATCTCGTAAGCGATTCGTCTGCCTGTTGAGACATTGGGACTTACCAGATCCGAATAAGGGGATCCGGACATGAATAGATTGGTACCTGCTACGATGCGGGCAGATATCTCAAAAATACGAAACTCAAGTTTATCTGTGCAAACAGTCTCAAGACAGAAGGGGCCGATCATACCTCCGAACAGGTCAATAGAACTTTCAACTACGCGTTCTCCCAGTTCAAATACTTCCGGCAATAAAGATTCCCTGGCAACCAATGGTATATTACCTGTTACCACAAAGGAAGGATATACACCTGCTTCTTCAAGCTCACGGGGTGACCCCAACCTGAAAATCTCATCTGCGTTGGATTCTACCCGCCTGTCCATGCTCATAAGCTCTAATGTGCCTTTTTTTAGGGTGTACCCTTCGGTGGAAATTGGTGAATAGAAGTAGTGTAAATAGTAACGTGTACCTACAATAAATTCCTGGATAGTATATGGCTGGGATTCATCCAGTCTTTGATAAAATTCTGCTTTATTTTTAGCAATAAAGAACCCACGTCCACCTTTAGCACCGTGGTATTTAACCATAACAGGAGAATTAATATCTTTTGGGTCACAGACCTCGCGTGGCATTGTGATACCAGCACCTTCCAGCCACTGGCGTTCCTTATTACGATCAGATTCCCATTCCAGTACCCAGCGGTTACCAAAAGTAGGAAGTTCTAACTGTATGAAGTTATCATGACCAAGATATTCTACAAATGAACCATGTGGGATTATAATAATGTTCTTTTTAGCAAGTTCTTCTGTCTTTGTTAAAATGTCAGAATAACTATCTACTACTAAGAATTCATCAGGTCTGGCTAATGGAAAAGCATTGTAGAATTTCGGTGGTTTTCCTATACAAATACCTAATGTCTTAAAACCTTCTTTGCGTGCACCATCAAATATCTGCAAACTGGAATGACTGGTAACTGTAGCTATTGTGAGATTATCAGTATCATAACCCAATAGAATATCTGATATCTTATTGTCTATTACTGAAGTATTAATGATTGCCATTAATGGTAATTGTTTGAGGATGTATTTAAAATCGAGGGAAAAGGAGCCCCTTCATTCAGGGCTCGGTTTCATTTCCTGTTTCATTCTCATTTGTTGATTTTTCTGTTGGTTCTGGTTTAACAATTGAGACAATTTCAATATCAAACACCAGGGTTTCTCCGGCTAAAGGTGGGTTTGTATCCATTATAATACCTGTTTCATTGAATTGGATATTCATAGCTCCATAAGGGGTCTGGATAGTCTCATCAGGTATCGGATTATGCTCAATAGTAATATTTACATCCGTAACCTCTGTCACAGTACTGTTCCATGGCGTTCCCGGGAAAGCAATAATATCCCCTACTTCCACCACATGCTTTACTGTGATATGTGTGGAATTCGTTTCAATAACTTCTTCTTCCCATGGTGATTGTTCTGATTTGAACGTATCACCCACATTTGCATTAATTGATAGATTGACATTTTCATCCATTGAGACTATGGTCATATTGATAGTACTTTCAGGAAGCTGTACAATATCTCCTTCTTTATAATCAGGACCAAAGGTTGAATTGAACTGGTCTTTTGGTAATGTAATTTCTTTTTGAAGGGTTTGTGTGGTAGATATGTTATCAACTAATGGCAATAACCTTATCATGGTAGGGTCATCCGGACCATATGCTTGCTCAGGGGGAATTGTTAGTGTTTTTTTCTGACCTTCTTTCATGCCCAGAACTCCTTTATCAAAGCCCTCTATGACCATTTCGCTGCCAACTACAAATTCAAGAGGCTGGTAAGGCCTCATAGGATTATATATTCCTGATTCGTTTGCAATATCAGGATCGGATGTATCAAAAACAGTACCATCCATCAGTTTACCAGTATAATTAACCTGAATGGTATCTCCATTTTCTACAACTATACCATTGTCTTCAATGCAGCCTAACTGCATAAATATAATAAGACATAAACCTAAGACAGCCAGTATAATAAACGGCATTATTTTATTATTATTATCTTGTTCCATATTTTTCTCCTCATTCATTAATGATTAAAATGACGCATCCCGGTAAAAACCAGTGATACACCAAGTTTGTTTGCAGTAGCAATGACCTCATTGTCTCTTATACTGCCTCCCGGGGATATAATGTATCTGATATTATGCTCGGTCGAATGTATAATACTATCATCAAAGGGGAAGAAGGCATCCGAGGAAAGTACACATTCTGACATAATATTCTTCATGTATTGATCAAAAGGTATTTTTAGTTTTTCCCTCTCATATATAAGTTCAAGGTTCTCCTTAGCTTTGGTCACAGCCAGTTTACGTATCGAATCTACTCTATTGGGCTGTCCGGCACCCATTCCAAGCACCATATACTTTTGCTTTGCATATTCCCAGGTGATAATAACAGAATTGGATTTTGTTCTCTTGCATGCGGTCATTGAGAATTCTGCCAGCCCCCTCTTTGATTCGGGAAATGGATGTTCACTCACAACCTCCCATTTATCATATATTCCGATATCCCTTGATTGACTGAGCATTCCACCCATGATATAGGTCAGTTTTCTTTTGACCTTGATACCCTGACGCATCTGCGACATCTCCATAATACGCAGGTCCTTGCTTTTTTGTTGTAAGAACTCCATTGCTTCAGGCTCATAACCAGGTGCAAGTATCACTTCTATGAATTTCCCTTTCATAAACCTGGCTGTGGTTATATCAACCTCTTTGTTAAGACAAATAATACTGCCAAAAGCTGAGACCGGGTCCCCGTCCCATGCAGCCGATAATGCCTCTGTCAGAGTACCACCTGTTGCCAGGCCGCAGGGGTTATTATGCTTGACCATACAAGCAGATGGATCATCGCCAAGTTCCAGGATTGTCTGCATAGCATTGTCAGTATCCACATAGTTATTATAGGACATCTCTTTGCCGTTATGTTGCACAGCACCGGATAGAGACGCTCCTTCCACACCTGGTTCTTTATAGAATTTTGCCCATTGGTGCCAGTTCTCTCCATAACGCAGTGTGTTGCCCTGTGTAAACAGGAGCCTTAAAATATCTTCATCCATTAACTGTTTGCTTAAGTATGTATCTATTATTGCATCATAATTGGCGGTATGCCTGAAGGCTTTGACAGCTAATCGTTCCCTGGTGGAGAGCGAAATTTCATTGTGTGCTTCCAGTTCGTTCACAACTAAGGAATAATCCTCAGGGTCTGTGATAATTACTACGTATGGATAATTCTTAGCTGAGGCTCTAATAAGGGTTGGTCCGCCAATATCTATATTTTCAATTGCTTCTTTCAGGCTAACATCCTTTTTTGCAACTGTTTCTTGAAATGGATATAAGTTGACCGCAACTAAGTCAATGAGTTCGATATTCTGCTCTTGTGCCTGTTTGATATGCTCCTCGTTTTCTCGAAGACATAGCAGTCCGGCATGAATTTTTGGGTGAAGTGTCTTAACCCGTCCGTCCATCATTTCAGGAAATCCGGTTACTTTCGATACATCTTCAACAGGTATCTGTGAATCCTTAAGAGTACTTTTCGTACCTCCTGTAGAAATGATCTCAATACCCAGGTTATTAAGGGCTTTTGCAAAGTCGGCTATACCTGTTTTATCAGATACGCTTAAAAGAGCTTTTTTTATTCTGACCAATAAATCACCGCATCCTTTAAGAAGAGAAGTTAAATAAATGTTTCGTTAATAAAATTAGAATGGATATTTCACTTTCAATTCTTTATATGCCCATTTAAATTTATCTTCTATCATTTCAGCAGTATACTTATCTGAGCGGCATTTCTCAAGTAATTCATATGCCCTTTTACGCCGGTTGCCAAGGTTTTTGTTTATTTCGTCCTTATCGATTTTTTGTACATTCCACCTGCCGACGATATCAGGAACGATCTGTTCAAGAATCACTCGCACCCTTTTACAGGGAAAATCAATGTCATAGATGTCTTGTTTCATTGTATATCTTATTATGTTGTGCTTCATTATAATATATAATTATTGGAAAAATCTAATGTTCTGTGCCCGGAGAGGTCTTGGAATATTTGCTCTATTTAATGATCACAGAGTATTTGGTATCTATTATTAGTTGGAAGGCTTCGATACGAGTAACACTATTCAACCAGAACGGTGTGACATTATACACTGTTTTCAACTTTAGAGATATTGATGGTATAGAAACTTTTATAACGGTTTGAAGAGAGAATAACATTTGATGAAAAAAGCGATCCTGTATGTTTCAGGTAATGTGCAAGCTAGCGGTTATAGAGCAAAAATCGAATCCATAGCTTCGTTTTTAGGTATTAAAGGATATGTACAAAACCTTCCGGATGGCAGAGTAAAGATCATTGCACAGGGGGAGGAGGCAAATCTGGAAAAGTTGATCAGGGATATAAATATCTCAAACAGTCTAATAAATGTTACTAACATTGAGCAGGAATATACCAATCCTTCAGAGGATTATGAAGACTTTCACAAGGTTGTTGATAAGGGAGAAACTGATGAAAGACTGGATATTGCTATCGGTT
>MZXQ01000319.1:0-2250 GCA_002926195.1 Candidatus Methanomarinus sp. HR1
GGGTTGGATTTGGGACAGCCTGGAAGGGACAATTTTATTCTTTCTCTTTTTTTTTCTTTTTTCTCCACAAACCTTAAGTTGATGTATCAACAATTAATATTATTTATGATTTTATCAAATAATATTGGCCGCTCGGGGGTTGTCGGCTTAATCATTCTCATCACAGCCATCATGTATCTTGGCTCATTGAAATGGTTGTTTAACTTCTGGCTTAATAATGAAGCATACAGCCAGGGTTTTCTTATACCTATCATATCTGCTGTTCTTATATGGAAGAAGCGGGATGTTTCTCACGGGGAAAAGAAAAGTAAAAGTCCTGTTCTGTTTATTATTAGCTTGATAATTTATATTACCGGGCTGATCACTGGTGCAATATTTATTACCACAATATCATTGATACCATTAATTTTTGAGATTATTTTATTATTAAAAGGAATGTATGCCTTAAAAGCAGTTGCATTTCCAATACTTGGGGGTTTGAGATGTATGAGAAGGATCAATATAAAGCAATAGCTGTTGCGCTGCTTCTGGTGCTAATAATAACTGTCCTAATATCTCCGCCTGGGATTCTACTTCAGCGTGGAGTAATAGTTGATAGAACTTCGGCTTTTCAAGACTCGAAGATCTGCTACAATTGTGCCGGATGGAGTGCTGTTAATGAAACACAGGTCGAAGTTACTCTTAATGCTTCGATCTGGGCTGCATCCGGGTCATACGCAGGGGAAAATGATGCTACAATATTGATAAATGAGCTTCCTTTTGAGAATGAAGGCAGGTACAAGCTTATTAAATATTTTTATATCAAGGAACTTATATTTGTAAGTTCTCCGGATGATATCACTATTGTACGTGCAAAGACAGTAGTGGATGACCCTGATGATGCAAACCATAAGATCGATGAATTTTATAGTGAGATATTACCGTATCTGTTTGTATCTATTTCAGGCGGGGGAATTCATTAGCTGTGATATTTATTGATGATCAAGGTGTGGTTGGAGCGGTTTTATTGTTGATTCTATTTTTAATTCCATTTGTATATCTGAGGTGGTTGCTTTTAAAAAAAGGCTGATATCACATGATATAATTATGGCAGAACCTGGAGAAAAGAATGCCAATAATAAAAATAATGAGATTAGCGGATGCACCCATAAGAGCAGTAGGTGGCCTGAAGGAAATTGGTTTTTTCTATCTGATAATGTAACACAACAAGGTCTGGCCAATCATCCACACTGTATATATTGCGGGACTATAAAGAATATTAGCAGTGATAGGGCAAAGAGTCTGGGTTATTATACAGGTATACTGGGACGGATGAAGGAGCTAAAGAAGATCCAGGTTAGATTAATATCAAATGAACTTCAGGCTTATGATGAATTTAATGATACTTATGCTCAAAGCAAAACATGGCAGATAAGGATATTTATTGATATTGTGAAAAAACATGCTAATATATCTGAGCAGGCAATCGTCAAATATTTATAGGTAAAATATGTATGTAGTATATGGGGTTATGGAGATATAAATTCTTTTTAGAATTTAATAAGATTAAGATCCATACTTAGGTTAGGTGTTATATACACAAAATTATAGTCAGGTCAATGAGTCGGTTTTCGAATTGATTAAATGATAGGAGGGGCCGGTCGGATGAAGAAATTATGGGTGTATAACATGACAATTAAAATATTTTTTTTTGTAGATATAGGGGCATGGATGAAAAAGTATCCACTTCAAATCTGTGGGTAAAAATATTAGCCACAGAGATCACAGGAGTGCCGAGATAAATTCATACTCGCCAGTTGGTGAAAATCCAACCTGAGGAAAGGCTAGCCACCACCTCAGAACTGAACCCCGCACCCAGTCTGGTAACAGACTGATGTGAAGCTGGGGGGATGGGATAATAGGCCACAACGGAAGTGAAGGTTATAAGCCCCGAAATACTGATGATCTTGGAAGCCGACGTTCTCTGTGTAAAGGAAGGCAGCATCCACACCACCATTAGTCTTAAACCTCCCAATAAAATAAGAGTATTTGAATAAATAGGGTGGGTCAATTTTAGGTGGGAATTTTTAAAATAACTAATTTGATTGCTTCGAAATGGAGTGAAGATATTTATATTATCATAGCATAATATGTGTTTGTAAAAAGAAATTATCGATAATCGCATATATTATTTTAGGTATGAAAATAGGATGGTATAATACTTATTTATAAAATACCCAAAATTAAAAGAGAATATCTATTAAACTATAG
>MZXQ01000319.1:2366-3630 GCA_002926195.1 Candidatus Methanomarinus sp. HR1
CCTTTCTACTACGTCGCTACTAGTGGAAATAACAATAATACAGGACTGTCTCCAGATCATGCTTGGAAAACTCCAAGCTATGCTGTCGATCAAGTAAAAGCCGGAGATACCATATATTTACTTGATGGTATCTGGGAAAAGGAACATTTATATTTTAAAACAAATGGCACAGTAGAAAAACCAATAACATTAAAAGCCTATAATGGCACACCAACACTTGACGGTGTTTATAATAGTGGAACTTGTATAACAATTGATTCTGAATTATCAAAAAATTATACAAATACAATAGGTTATATTAATATAGAAGGTATAAAAATCACACGATATAGTCATGGTATTGAAATGAAGGAGGTTCATCATATAAAATTTAATAATATTGATGTAGGACCTTGTAGTACTACATGTATTACCTTCCATGATTGCCAGTATTGTGATTTAAAGAACAGTAATATGCANNATATTACAATAGAAAATTGCACCATTCATGGGAATCCAGGTACATGGGGTGGCGATAAATCACATGGTTTAATAGATCTATTTAATGTTCATAATACTGATAATTATAGTTTAACAGATATAAATATTATTGGAAATGAAATACATGATGCAAAATTGCCAGCAATTTTTACTCACGGTTTGGATAATTACCATATGTATAGATTTAATATAAGTAATAACATCATACATGACAGTTATGGTGTAACAGTATCTTATTTTGAGGATTCGATAATTGCTAATAACACTTTATATAACCAATATCCATGGGGTTTCTATACATGTCCTCCAGTTAAAATACATGACAATGTAACATTTATAGGAAATAATGTATCTGTAAAATCAGATGGAATAGAATATTGGCTTTCTCCGGATAAGGAAGCAGATATATTAATAATAAAAGATAAATCTCCTTATTTTAGAGTTGACTCAAAAACGGTTATAATCCAAGACAATGAAAGAAGCTCATTTACAATTGAAACAAATTATGGAGGAAAAATTATTCTTCAATTCACTGACGGTAGAAAATTCTCAGAAAATGGTAAAGGTACAGTAGAATATTATTCAGATCGCAGTGAATATGTTACAAATGGAGACGAGAAAGTTGATATTTCGACTAATTAAGCCTAATAAAAAATTTTATTACCCTACTTATTGAAAGGGATACTAAAATATTAAAAAGGGGTAGATTTATTTTTTAAAATAGAAAAAAAGGAAATTGGACATTTCCACGAAAGTGAATTATTCCATCAAAAAAATGTCATAT
>MZXQ01000318.1 GCA_002926195.1 Candidatus Methanomarinus sp. HR1
TGGTATCGGATCTTCGGCTAGTTTTTCAATAGATTCTATGATTCTTAAAGCAGTTTTCCTGTCAAATTTTTTCAAAGATTTTTGTGCAGGAATGTCTAGAAGAATTTCAAACATGTCAAATCACAATTTTTTTTTAAACTCTGAAAGAGACACAAGTTTTCCCTCTTTTTCGTGCCTGAAACTTTCTTCTATTTGCATTTTTTCTTTTTCGTTGAGAATTATATCCACATCTACCATGTGCTTTTTTATATCTTTTAATTCGTTTTTGATAATTTCAAGTTCATGGAAAATTCTTCTTTCAAAAGCTATTTCAGTCATAATCATAATCGTGTCTTTGTAATTATTTAAATATAACTAAAATCTCTACATTTCACTTTCCGCAGGTATTTTCTCAAACATGATATTTTTCACATTCCTTTCCCTTCGGGGCAAGAATCAAAGCTAATAATAAGAAAAGCAGAACGTGATTTGTTTCATCTGCTTGATTATAAAACTACTTTCGCATACAACACATAGATGATACTAAATAGTATGATACTAATCAGTATTATAGAGTATCAATGAAATTCCAAAACCGTAAGACTGAGTTAAAAGAACTTGAACGTATCCGGAAATTGTGTGAGATATCAACACATTTCACAATACTTACCGGAAGGAGGAGGGTTGGGAAAACAGAGCTTGTTAAAAAATTATGTGAAAATAAAGAGCATCTTTATTTTTTCATAGGCAGAAAAAATATTTCATTACTTTTGGAGGAGCTATCTGAAATTGCCAGAACCAGGATCGAGATATTTCCATCAATATTGAAATTTGATGAATGGTTGGAATTTTTATTAAACAATGTGAGCAAGAATACAGTAGTGTTCTTTGATGAGTTCCAGAACTTCAAATATGTGGATGAAAGTATTTTTTCTGATTTCCAGAAAGTCCTTGACAGATATAAAGATAAGGTGCAGGTTCACGTAATTGCCGCAGGTTCTCACATAACACTAATGAATAAAATATTTTCTGATAGTAAAGAACCTCTTTTTGGAAGAGCTACTGAGAAATATGTGCTAAAGCCGTTATTGTTCAAGGATATAACCAGAATGCTTGTAGAGATAGGTATCACATCAATAGAGGACCAGGTACGATGGTATGCCGTTTTTGGAGGTATTCCAAAATATTATGTGGCAGCCCAGGAGCAGGGACTGTATGGGAGCGATATCTTTTCTGCTCTTAAACTACTTCTTTTCAGAGAGTTTGCTCCATTGAAGGAGGAAGCTAAGAGTATCTTGATTGAAGATTTCGGACATGAGCATCCATCATATTTTTCGATACTGGAAGCGGTTGCCCTTGGAAATTCTGAAATGACAACAATTGCAAATAAATCAGGAATAAAAGTGCAAAGCATAAATAAATATCTTGGTCTGCTTGTGAGGGATTTCAGGTATCTGGACTATGAGGTCCCGATCACTGAGAGGAAACCGTGGAAAAGTAAAAAAGGACGATATTTCTTAAGTGATAATTTCTTCAAATTCTGGTTCAGGTATGTATACAGGAACATGAGTGACTATGAGATCGGCAATTACGACATTCTGATGAAAAAGATAACGCAGGATCTCGATTCCCTTGTGGGACGTGAGTTTGAAAAGGTTGCGATGCAATTTTTTATCGAAATGAATAAACAGGATGTTCTCGGGTTGTGTTTTTCGAAGATCGGTAAATGGTGGCGCAAAGATATTGAGATCGATCTTGTTGCTTTGAATGAAAATACGAAGGAGATCCTTTTTTGTGAATGCAAATGGCAGAATAAAAAAACAGGAATTGATGTTTTGGAAAAACTTATGCAAAAATCCAGATCCGTTGATTGGAACAATGGTGTAAGGAATGAATATTTTGCAGTGATCACAAGATCAGGTTTTTCCAAAAAGGCAGAAGAGTTTGCTAAACATAATGATTTTTTACTTTATACACTTGATGATATTGAACGGTGTCTTGGGTAGTTTAGGGCGTAAGTCA
>MZXQ01000090.1 GCA_002926195.1 Candidatus Methanomarinus sp. HR1
GAAGTTTGTTTTCATTCATAGACCACCAATACCCTGTGGATCTCATAACGATTGGGATAGAGGTAAAGATTGGAATGATGATCTATTTATTCCTCATGGAGTTGATATTGTCTTTTTTGGTGATGTACACCGTTATGAAAGAACTTGTCCTTTTGTTAATGCAAACTTAAAAACATGTGATAGTAATAACCGAGGTAATGTCATTGGTGATTCTCAAGGTGTGGTTCATGTTATAACAGGTGGTGGTGGGGTACCAATTTACAATGCTCTTAGCATTAGTGATATTTTGGGTATCCCGTGTAGCTGGTTGGAAAGAGCAGAGGGCAATCATCATTTTATAGAAGTGGAAATAAACGGAAATATTTTAAATATGAAAGTATGGGATACAAATAATGGTGGCAGTGCAAATCCTACATTAATCGATGATTTTATAATAAATAAAAGTTCTCCAACACAATGCAGTGATACAGTTGATAATGACGGTGACGTGTTAATTGACCTGGATGATCCTGGATGTTCCTGTGCAGAACATGATAATGATGAATTTAACCTTCCTCCCGGAACTTACTCAATTACTTCAAGAATATCCCCTTCAGAGTCGGAGGGTTTTTATTATTCTTCAGATGATGCTGAACAATCCTTTATAAGTGGTGCAATGTATCTTCATAGCAGTGACCTGGAGCTTATAGAAGATGGAAGTATGGATCAGATAGTAGGTACGAGATTCCAAAACATCCAGATTCCCAAAGGAGCAACAATAACTAATGCATATATTGAATTTGAAACTGACGAGATAGGTTCCACTCCCACCAACCTCGTTTTTTCTGGAGAAGCTGCAGATAATTCTGTAACATTTACATTAACAAATTATGACATCAGTAATAGACCAAGAACTTCTGCTTCAGTAAACTGGAATAATGTTCCTGAGTGGAATATAATAAATGAAAGACATCAAACACCAGACATTTCTCCAATAATTCAGGAAATTATTAATAGAAATAACTGGGCAAGTGGCAATGCGTTATCAATAATAGTTACAGGATCCGGAAGAAGAACAGCAGAGTCATACGATGTAGATC
>MZXQ01000317.1 GCA_002926195.1 Candidatus Methanomarinus sp. HR1
TCAGAATCCAGCGACGTATTTTTTTTAAAGTCCATGATTGTAGTGTTTATCATTTTACCCCAACGGGTCTCTGGACATTAACACTAAGTAATATCAAATACAACTTATTATCAGACCAATTTAGGAGATAAGGAAATGGAAAAGAGTTTTAGATTCTCAAATACAATAAAATGGAAAAGCGAATATGAAGCATCTTTATTTTTTGGAGATAAGGCAAATTTTGAATTTGCCACTCCACCTGAGTTTCGTGGTCCTGAGGGTTTTGTCAGTCCCGAAGAACTATTTGTTGCATCTGCTCATGCATGTTGTCTGACAACCTTTATTGCAAAAGCATTAAAAGCCGAAATTAATCTAATATCTTATGAATCCAGTGCAGAAGGTATACTTGAAAAATTGGACGGGCAGTTAATGTTCACAAAAATCGCTATAAAATCCAGAATAAAAACAGATGGTGATAAAGAAAAGGTAAAAAAGATAGTTGAGCAGGTGGAACAAAATGCCCTTGTTATTAATTCCATGAAGACCAATGTCACAATAGAAGCCATCATCGAATGACGGTTGAAATAATAGTAAATGGCTCATGTACTGCATGTGGTCGTTGTAGAAAAATATGTCCTAAAGGGCCAAAAGTATGGGACAGGCGTATTGATGAAAAAGAAAAAATGGTATATTTTGCAAAAAAACCTGGATCTTGTCTTTTTTGTAAAAACTGTGTTGGTGTTTGTCCGGTGGAAGCAATAAGTGTAATTAATATCTGACAACTACCCCTCAACAGGCCAGTTCTTCTCCATCCACCCTGGTATCCTGCCACTATCCGGTGGTCCCACCATCACATTCAATCCTGAATTATCCTCCAGATCACCCTGCAATCTTGCAGCCAAACCCGGGATGATCACAGTATTATGATTGGTCTTATTACTAAAATCAAAATTACCCTTCTTAAAATCATCAGCAATATTCTTACCATTAAGCTGTCCGCCTGCTACAGCTGCTTCCACACCAAGTCCATCAGTATCCACAGCCAGCAGGTGACAGTTGATCTCATTACTGGCCAGATCACTCTCAACAGTATAGAAAGTAAGTGCAAAATTAGTAGTTACGAACACAGGTGAATCCTTATCAGGTGAACCAACCTTATATACCCTCGAATCAACCTTAACAGGAGTCCTGGGGTCAGTATAGACAGTATCCCTAATGTGCATTTCAGGAAGCAAAGCATAAGGTTCAATGCTATGCAGTATCATAATATCCCCGTACCGCACTGTGAATACACCACATAACACAGTTTCCCAGTAACTGGCAGATACAGGGTCATCATTGGTCATATATGCGGTCATAGGTACAGCCATTAATGGAAATGCCACATCATTTTGTCCTTCCTTGATACCCGCACGCCTGATCATTAAAAAGTTTTCAAATGAGTCGCGTAGACTCCTGCCCTGTGGATTCGTACCAGGATCAAGGATCAGATCTTTATACCCGTTTTCAAGGAATGTAACTGCCAGGCTCTTTAAAGTATCCAGGTCATCAGGTGCAAACAGAACTACAGGCACATTATACTCTATTGCAAGATCATATACACCCTGCCAGTTATCTTTAGTTGCAGCATATAATAACGGTTTTTTCTCTGCTGCCACTTCCAGTCCTGCCTGTAGTACAGCAGGATCAAGACTGCATAATACTAAAGGAAGTTGTGTATGTTCCATCACTAAAGTAACAGCCTGTTTGAAAGTATCAGGGTCACCTGAAACACTGCGTATTGCGATCATGTCAAGTGTAAGGAACCGCCCTACATAGAATTTTTTAAAATCTCTTATATATGTTACTCTTTCAATCAAATCGCTTTGTGACATAGTATCCCAGACATCAAGTGCAAAGGCAGGAGGGTTGAAAAAGGTCAGCTGATGACGGTACATAACATCATCACCACCGACTGTTACAACATGCTCACCCACACCGATTGTCACTTCAGCGATCTCGGGAGCCATTAATTCATTCAGTTCCTGATACTTTTCCTTATAAGCGTCTTCCAGAATAGGTTTACAATCTTCCAGTTTGATTGAGCGATCGATCAAATGGGATGCAAACGCCATACAAGTAGGCTCACCACATTCTTTGCAATTGGTCTGTGGGAGATACTGATATACTTCAAGAGGACTGTTGATCTTCATTATAACACCTTGGTAGTTATCCAGTTAGATATATCCACAGGATTCCTGGCATGAGACCCGTGAAGACTCTTGGTAATCTCCTTAAGTACAGCCACAGAAGCAGGATGCATCATCATGAACAGGTCATTACCTGCCAGTGCCAGGGTTAAGCCTGTAATGATCTCCCAGATAGGTCCTCTATATTCCCTGGGACCCCAGTCGCTGTCCTCTTTTAATGGTGAATTTATCATCCATGACTCACGTGCACCCCATGCATTAGTAGTACCGCTGCTCATAGGGAAGTTCAATTCATCATCTCCGATAAGACCTGCAAGACGTATACGTTCCATATTAGTATAAGCATAGTCCAGCCCGTAACCCAGTGCTGCCGTTGTCGGGTCCATAATAATATCCTCTCTATTGACATTACACTGTTTCATTAATTTCCTGTTAAGTTCCTTTTGTGCATTGATCTCAAGCTGCGTCCATGACAACACCACATGACCATACTGTTTTGCTGCCGCTGCAATACGCTCATAGTCCAGATTCAAACTGGCACTGGCCAGTAGTACCCGCTCACCCTGCGCAATCTCAGCAGCTTTCTCCAACACCTCAGGGTCTTTCTCTGGATTACCGCTGCCGCCTATCACAATTGGTACATCCACTGCCTGAAGCACATCAGCTACAGTCTCTGCAGCTTCTTTTGCTGACGTATCCTTGATATTCGGGTCAGTACTGATCAGGTGAATAGTAACCATATCAGCTCCGAATTCCTTAACATTTTTTTTCGCCCATTCTGCCGGACTATCCATCACGTCTTCATAATTTGATTTTACAGCCTTTGCCATTCCAATAGGCATATCAAAAACATCCATAGTGATATGATTACGGTGCGGCATAGGACTATCAAAATAATAAGGCAGTGCGTTCTCTCCTCCTAATGTGATGATCGACTTCCTGGTCCCGCCGTCTGAAGAAGAAGCACCGAGAGTAACTTCCTGTATCTCGTTCGTCCATTCCTCCATCTTATTGACCTTGAATGTAGAAGGGATCAATTCCTTTGGTTGAGCTACTCTCTTGCTATCATCAATGAGAGGTTTACCAAGCAATTGATCTACAGGATAACCCAGGAGCTGGGAAATATTGATCAAATGCCCGGCTATCTGAGCAGTCTCCTGTCCGAGCAGATAAGCCAGTTGTGGGTTAAGCCCGCCTATGGCATCCATTTCCAGTTCAATATCACCTTCGATGGTTACACCCTCTAAAGCCTCTACTTCCATATCTTTAAGCAGATCGTTTAATTTGGATAAAGTAATCTTTTTTGTCATAAGTAATTCCACCCTTCACATTCCCAGTTTCATAATAATTTTATCAATCTCAACCTGAGCCAAAGAGTTTTCAGGTAGTTCCATTAATGATATACCCTCAAGGTCTAAGCTGGCCAAATCCTCATCATAAGGTACCATTCCAACCAGGTCAAGTTCCAACTGTTTTACTAATTCGATAAGTCGATCCCGGTTCTGTGGAGTTACCTTATTTAATATAACATGCATATGGCTAATATTCAGGCCTATTTCATCTACAAGCTCACGTATACGCTGTGCGGTTTGAAGTCCACGTTTTGATCCGTCAGTTACTACAATAAGTTCATCCACATCCCTGATAATACGCCTGCTCAGATGTTCCAGTCCGGCTGCCGTATCTATAATTGTCAGATCGTAGTTCTTAACGATCCGGTCCATAATTCCTCTTAAAAGGTTATTAGTGTAACAATAACATCCGGGCCCGTCGGGCCTTCCCATAACAAGCAGGTCATATCCATGGCGCTCAGCAAGTATACTGTATATCTTTGATTCAAGCATCCTTTCCTTGTCAACATCAGGAGGCAGATTATCTCTCTCTCTAAGCATGAACTCTCTCTGGTCACCTACTGTCTCCTCAACCGTATCTCCCAGTGCTTCGGGAAGGTTAGTGTCAGGATCTGCATCTACTGCCAGTATTGTCATTTTTTTACTTACCAAGGACCGTATTAGCATTGCTGCGATTGCGGTTTTGCCAGTTCCTCCTTTTCCGGTAATTGCAATAACTCTCAAGGCTACCTCCAAAAATTACTTCTTATTAGTGATTATTATCTTATCAATGGTGATCTTGGCATTCTTTAATGTTACTTTGATACCTTCACCACCACCACCGATCATAGACGGAATATCAAGAGGCATAGTCGGAGCAAATACTCCCTGACCAGGTGCTACCTGGCCAACCTCATCTGCTTTTGCCTCGGTTGGTTTGCTCTTTTCCTCCTCCTCTTTCGAAGGCCATTTTTCTACAACCGGATGTTCTTTATCTATCAAGAACTGTTTTAATTTATCCAGATCATCAACATCATCTTGCGTTGCTACTTTATCTGCAATACTTGACGGGATATCAGAGAGTACTTTATTTTTAAGATCCTTTGGCATCCAGACTGTCCGGTTCCAGCCTCCATCTGCCTGTATGAACTTGGGTGACCTGAAGTAATTGATACCTACACCTAAAAATCCCATGACCTGCTTACCGCCACCGGTTTGTCCTGCCATAGTACTGAATGCCAGCCCGTTAGGAGCCAGGCCTGTATAATCCCGGTCCACCCAGCCTATACCATCCACTTCAGGCATAAAGAAACCTACTACTTCAAAACACCCGCATGAAGTATGTGGATATTCAAAGAAACTATGCAGTTTGATCTTGTTGTATTCACCGCCTGACATTTTCAAGGCAACTTCATTGACACCTGTATATTCTCCTCCTATCACATCCAGGCATTCACCTTTCTCAATAGCGAACTGTGGACCTTCCGGGTCTACTTTTGCAGCAGCTCTACCATCAAACCAGTTGATTGCACCGCATAGTGCGATCCGATCAGGTGTGATCACACATACACTGGTAGGTGCAAAACTCTGGCAAAGTGTACACCCATAGAAATTATCCACATCCTCATCATGAAGGTTCTTTGTCCTTTCATCCCGGGCAGCATATATTTCCATAGCTTTGGTAAGTTCTTCTTCTACCTTTTCAAGGTCTGTGATATATACAGCCTCAATCTTTTCAATAAAAGATAGTTCATTCTTAAAAAGCATCATGGTAGCTTTTGCAATAGGTTCCAGGGATTCCAGACCATTGGCTATCATGTCCTTACTGATCCTCAGCCATACATCATACCGCTGGTTCAAATGCATCATGCCCTGGATATAGTTCTGGAAATCATGATTCCGTCTCTCTACAATAGCTTCCAGGTCCGGTTCTACCAGTGCTCCTGAAATACGGTATATCATTCCTAATGGATAGAGTGAGCCTTCCTCCATTTCTGAGATATCGGGACCGATAAGTGTAAATCCGTCATCTTCAATCTCATTCTCTTCGGCAACTCTGACCAGTTCGAATCCTTTGGATTTAGGGCCTGCAAATTCAATATAAAGATCGTCCTTTCTAACCCTTTCTCCTTCGAACATAGGTGATATTTCAAATGGATATTCGTCTGCCATTATTCTGCCTCTCTTGCGTGTTTATCTCATAACCTGTTTCATTAATGTAAATATTTTCTCATAATTGTGCTGCCACTATTTTAAGTGCCGTTCTAAAATCATCATCATTAAGGTTTCCAAATGACATTTGAGCATTCGGATGATAATGCCTGTCAATAGAAATGACCTTTACCGTAGTAAAGTTCTTTAACGTAGACATCAACTGGCTGGCATAGTAGTAAGTATGACCTATAAAGATCGCAGTATCATAATTGCCATTACCATCAAATCCCTTCCATTTAGGGTCTTTCAAATATGATACTAATGCATGAAGATTTACATAAGTAGCTTCGACATCTGCTTGCTTTAATGCTTTCAAACAGCTTCCTGTTGCTGCTACCGGTATACTTTTACTGTTAAATGTCTTGATAATCTCCGGGAGCCCCGTATCAGCACCAGGTGTCCCCACTATAAGCAGCGGACGCTTGGCTTTTGAAATTATTTTACCAGCCAATTCTGCTTTCACAGGTTTAGCCATCTTTGGTCCTGGCACATTTGCCTTATCAAACGGTACGGCCCGCTTAGTAGTATCTACTGTTTTTTGTGCCATTATACCGACGCTCCCTTGCATAATCTGGGTACATTCGTAGGCTGGAAAGAAACATCCGGCCTTCTGAATGGTCCTTTGATTATCTTTTTCTTTTTCCAGTCAATCTCCCACCCGTGTTCCTGTTCCAGGATCTTAAGCAGCATTTCTTTCTTTGCCAGCGGCAGGTCGGCTTCGCTTCTTACATACACATGCCAGTCATCAGGGAGCTCCCCGAGATACTTCTCGTTAAGTTCAATATAATGTGTGAGTTTGATCATTCTACCCAGGCTGTTATCACCTGGCCTGAAACAGAGCTTGGCCAGCATAGGCAAGGCCTCATCCTTTGTTTCAGCCGATATTAACAGATGTTCGGGAGCAGGTTCCATTAAGTGAGATGAGCCATCCCGTGCATCCAGTATATTCCATTTTTCAGGGTCATAAGGATTCCCGATATAGGCCCGTCTGTATTTAGGTCCGTGAGGTCCAAGTATTACAGGAATACCCATACGGTTGCATCCTGTACCAATAGAAAGGGCCTTCTGGGAAAATGCACCCCATGCCAGTCCTACGGCCCCTATCCTGCATAATACATAATCAGCGATCTCTTCATAATTACCGTCTATATTACGTCCTGCAAAAATACTGGCTACTTTAATAGTAGTTGCAGTGATATGAGCATTTGAGACGCACGAACCTACATTTAACAGGTTGCCTTTTAAGAACCGTCCTCCAAAGCGCTCATATAGTGTCTTGCCATCTTCATTTCTGAACATACCTATATCCATAGCACTGCATCCTGAGGTAACGACAATGAAACTTCGTTTAAGCATCTCCTCCGCAATATCATATATATCACGGCTGCCATCCGGATAGTTGGGACAACCTACAATGGCTACAATACCCGGAGTGGTCCCAAGCACAAGGTTTCTGCCTTCTTCCCTGATCTCAGGATCTCCAATCTGGCCGCGCCCTATTCTTACTTTTCCTTTCTCTTCACGGATCACTTTCTGGGCAGCTTTCTCGATTACATCCAGTACAGGAATACCTTTTGGACATTCTTCCTCACACCTGCCGCATCCTACACATTTATCATGCAGGATCTCAAATAAAGTGAGATCACCACCCGCTGCATCACTCATAGCTACATCTATGTCAAGTCCCTGAGGACATGCGATAACACAGGCACCACACCGACTGCAACTTGAGGTCAGTCTCTTGAACTCTTCATCATCAGGCAGGGCTGTGTAGCCTTTCTCCTTTCTGATAGGTGCCATCTTCAAGGTAAGTTCCGGCGCCAGTTCGCCTATCTTATCAAAATCAAAGAGTAATACGCCGGGCTGGGATCCTGATACAAGATCATCCATAATAGAATTAATATCATCGTTGCTTCGATCAGGTAGATTGTACATGATCTTATCATTAGTAGCGATCACAGGAATATGCAGTTTACTGGCTTCCTTTAATACATCACCTCTAATGCACTGTTCATCTACTACGATCACATCAGGAATACCTGAGCGTATATATTTTAGTTGTTTTGCCATAGATCCTACAATCTTTGCACTGATATTGTATCGTGTCATATCAATTGCAGTACAGCAAAGTCCTACTACCTCTATCTTATCGATAAGCTCATTTTCTTCAACATAGTCAATGATATATGTAACAGCAGCAACGTTATGTCCTATGACAAGCAATACAGGCTTTTTGGAATCTATCAGTCCCATCCCTATTTCGGCAAGAGGGGCATTTTCATCGCTTTTAGGAAAGCCAAGACATGATATCTGGATTATATCAGATACTTCCATACCCACGTGATCAAGCATACCTGCATGAAGGGCCTTTGAGTCAAAATCAAGTGCACTTCCTTCCTGTCCGGCATGAGCAGTTGCTATAAGCTGGGTTATCTGTTCTTCCACATAGTTCAGCACAGGGATAAAATCCCCGATAGTCTCCGGACGAATACCCAGTACTGTCTGGGTATTAGGGGCTTTTATATTACTGGGTCCCACATCAATAGGATGGTCGGCTCCGAAGCGCTCGATAAGGTAATGTAGCAGATGTCTGCCGTGACCGGCATGTGCAGACGCACCTGTTATGGTCCTGACCATGGCTTCACGGGCCTGATGGGCCTCCATGTTGATCCCACATGCCCCTTCCTTATTACCTGTAAGGTCACACTTCCCGTAAGTACAGTAGCAGCACAGGTCACAAATTGGAGAATAAACAGGTTCATACCTGCCAAGTAACCGTCTGTCCCAGTCACGCAGACCATGTATTCCAGGTGAAATGGTAGGACCATGTGCTTCTTTTTTTTCTTTTTCTTTTTCTTCTTCTTCGACTTCTGCACCTGTAATATTACCTATATTTATCTGGACATTTTCCAGATCTTCTATAATAAATCTGCCTTTTTTTAAAACCATTTCAATTATACTCTCCTGTGTTGGTCAGACCTGCTATTGCATGTTGATATTTTTTTTTATTATAAAATTATTATGCAGTCACTGTGTAAAATTATTCATTTTAAATTGATGATTGGAATTTTAGCCCATATTTATTTGTATATTATTAAACTGTTTCGCATATATCATTATTAAATATATGAATTGTTAATAGGTGTTGGTAAATATTTACACCTCTGCTGATCGCACAACATCATCCAAAAAGGTATTTCTTCCAGTACCCAGGACTTGATCTCACCTGGCAAGGCCCCTTCTTTGACCATATCCATAGCCTGGCGGTAAGTCCGGATTATCGTTCTTATCATCTCAGGATTCATACACCTGCCTACTACTTTTAGTGCCTCAACACCTGCATCCATCAGATCACCAATGCTGCATAAGGAACAGTCAGTACCTGCATCCAGTATATTGTGGATCCTTCCGTCTGTAGATACTATATAATTTGCTCTACAGGGCAGTCCCAATTTGATAGCTTCATCAGCATTGTGTATCAAATGACAGGTGCCGTTAATGTTAGAGCAGCCGAACTGACCAAAGACCTCCAGGGCTACACCCAGACCATTTAATTGACTGATCTCTTCAATAGTTATCTTGAAAGGCAGTACTACTTTCGACACACCCATACCGGCAAGGAACTCGACCTGACCCCTGTTAAAAGTATTAAGCAATACACTGGCATGTATGGGCAGCCCAAGGTCCAGTTCACTCAATAATGCAAGAGCACCGAATTCACCTACGATCAGAGCATCAACTCCTGCATCAACTCCACACATGACATGCCTGATATACATCTCTTCCATTGCATCAGCCATGAATGGCGTATTAACAGTATAATCTACCAGCACGTTTTTACCATGAGCATATGAGACAATATCAGCCAGTTCAATCTCATCCTTTACATTACAGCTCCGCCCACGACCGGATAAATTAAGGTTCACCAGTCCCGGTGTTTCCATACCCAGGTATATCTCATCGGCACCTGCTTCAATTACATTAACAGCCGTAGACATTGATTCTGCTGGTGCCATAAGGTTCATGTTATCACCTGTACTCTCTATCTATAAGTCCCTGATTATACCGGCCAGCAGTTGTGCTACGCTGATCTTGCTTACTGCCTTTTCAATTGTATCTGTAGCGATCACGTCTTTTACACCGGAATGATACAGTTTTATCAGGGCACTTCCTGTAAGAACCGGATGTATACAGGCAATATAAATATCCCCTGCGCCCTGGTTTTTCAACATGCGTACTGCTTCTGCCATTGTACCTCCTGTTGCCACTATATCATCCAGGATAATTACATCCCTGCCTGCAACATTCAGGTTCTTGGGAGTCACCTGTACAGTATCACCTGAGAGGCGCTTTTTTTCAAGATGGTCATAATCTATTTTTAATTCATAAGCTGCAGAAGCTGCCAGTTCCTTTGCCCCTTTATCAGGAGCAAGTATAATAGGCTGGTTCAGGCCCATATCCCGGATATATTCTCCGACCAAGTAGGCAGCGTTCACATTTACTGCTCTGCACCTGAAATGATCAAGTACTGCTTCCTCATGAATATTTACTGTAATAACATTATCTGCCTCTATTGTACGGGCTATAACCCTGGCACTTAATGCTTCCCCTGGATTGAACTGCTTATCCTGACGTGCATAACCCATATACGGGATGATTACATGGATGCGATTAGCAGTAGCACATGCATCGATAAGTTGCAGCAGTGCTATCAGATCAGAATCTGTGACAGTGCTCTGGATAATAACAGCTTCCTGACCTATATCATCCAGTATGCGAATATATAACTCATTATCAGGAAAGTTCTTAAACTCACACAGTGCAAGTTCGCAGTCTAATGCGAAAGCTACTCTACTTGATAGCAATTGCGAAGCTGGTCCTCCTATTATCTTCAAGATTATTTCCCTCAAGAGTTCAGTTTAGATGGGTATAATACATTAATAGTTATATGCTTATTGTTATGTTCTTTTTCTTCATGACAACAGCATTTTCGCCATCATTGTAATAACCCTGTTCCACCCACTCCGGAACAAATCCATGTTTAAGATAAAACTGCTGGGCAGCAATGTTATTCAGTCTTACCTCAAGACTTATATTTTGTGCGCCTTTTTTCCATAGAACTGAAAAAATAGTATCGATCAGATTAGAACCTACGCCTAACCTGCGGTATTTCTCTCTTACTGCCAGAGTAAAGATCCGCCCTTTACCTGGCATGGAAATAAAGCCAACAACAAATCCTGCTATTTCATGCTGATAAACTGCCACATAAAAGCCATCTGAAACCGTTTCATACAGTTCCATATATATATAAGGGTCGTGTTCTTTAAAGATCTCCCACTCTATCTTGATAATATCATTGAAATCTTCTGGTTGAAAAGGTCGAATAAAGAACAATTTAACACCCTATCATACTTAAAGGTTTAACAGGTCTTTAAGTTCCAGCCCATCTCCACCTAATGCGGAAAGTCTACTTGAGATCTCATCCACACTAATAAATAGCTCATTACGTGTCCCGTCTTCAATAATCTCCTTTATAGTAATCTCCTGTCTGGTAAACCCATGATCAAATATCTCGTTGATTATTTCCCCATACGAAGAAGCAATGATCTTTACGCAATCAAATATCTCATGGTTTGTGATAGCATCTTTTTCATCAATTTCTACATTGACCAATGTCTTTGAAATAATTTTTTTATCATTTTTCAAATATTCATATACCAGGTTTTTAAGTTTTTCAATTTTATTAAGGTTGATCAGGGATGACAGATGTTCATCAGCCATGATATTGCAAACCTCCTCGGCAATATAGACTATACTAACATCCTTTATATCACCAGGTACTGTGATATTGATCTTTTTTGTGCTTTTTTTATTCTTCATATCTAACTGGAAGTCCTCACCATCATATATCCTGGTAATGATGTATTCGGAAATGTCAAGTTGCGTGATTCGTTCTTCCTTGTGGATCAAACCTGTTTTTGAGCGAACAGGAAGGGATATTTCATTGATGAACTTCTTAATTTTCAATGGAACATCAGCATAAACAGTTTCATACGTATAAGAAAGTCCATTGAGATTAAACGTAATATTGCCTGTTACTTTATCATTGCTACCTAAAATAAGATGGGTCCTATTTGCTCCATACACTCCGAACCATAAGAATGATTCAAGTTCACTGCGGATGTTTTCTGCCATTAAGGCAATTTCATTTTTTGAGTGTTTAACAAACTGATCCAGATCTGCTTTCAACCGGGTTCTTTGTCCATATATGCAGTTAGTAGCAGACTCATTTAAAGTATCCTTGCATTGTTCAACAGGATCTATATTATATTTTTTTGACAGGATTTCAATAGTTTTAGCAAAATCACTATGAAAGGCTTCCATTACCGTAGTTTTTTTATAGTATTTTTTTTCTTCTTGATTGATCAGGTTGTTTAATTCAAAAGATTCATTTTCAAGAGGGAGAATCTTTTCTATTACATTGAGAAAATGGTTTATGTCATCTATGACATTCCTTTGAACAGTTAAGGGTACAGCATCCTGGTAAACAAAAGTCATCTAAACCTACCTTTATGATATGTATTGGTAATTGTTTAAAAACGTTTTTGATATTATATAATCGTGACTGTTACATTATTAATTGCTAAACTTAAAATCTGTTTTTTTCAGATAGCCTAAATTATACTACTCCGCAAGTGT
>MZXQ01000316.1:0-808 GCA_002926195.1 Candidatus Methanomarinus sp. HR1
ACACTTTTTTCTGTTGTTCTGTACCTGTCCTTCTTTACCAAGATATAGGATAACACTCACTTGCACCATGATTTTTTCGACAGAGATCCCCCTCTGAAATATTTTCATAGCGCCAGACGCACCCACAGCCTTACAAAGCCAATTTCTGAGGAAAAGTGTTATAAGGTTATATGTTAAATATTTTCTATTAAATTCACAATTTAAAATCATAGTAAGAGAGGGAAAAGACGATGATCAGATCAATTGACCATATCGGAATTTTAACAGATAATTTGCAGGAATCGATTGAATTTTATACCGGTGTACTTGGATTTTCAATTTCTGCAAAAATGGAAATGGATGAAATCGGATTATCCATAGTTTTCGTTGAGAAGAACGGAAGTAAAATCGAACTTATGGGTCTTAAAAATGTTCCTGAACGCGCAGAAGATATTAAAATTCAATTGGGTGATCGTGTACTTCCAATAAATGATCATATATCCTTTTCAGTGGATGATATAGAAGCCACGGTTACACAACTCAAAGGGAAGAATGTGACATTTGAGATGGACCCGATAGAGCTGGAAGGTGGCATGAAGCTTGCTTGCTTGAAGGACCCCGGTGGAGTATTGATTGAGCTGGTGGAACATCCACCGGAATAAGAGGGACACTTTTGAATATTTTGAGAAGAAAATAGTCCTTGTATTTTTCAGATTATCAATTATCCTTATTCTGGTTCCCAATACATTACCCATCCATGAATGGTAGCCAAGGATAATCCCTGCTCCACCCAGTAGAAAATGAAAGTTTCAGAACTGCCTGATGGAAT
>MZXQ01000316.1:833-1990 GCA_002926195.1 Candidatus Methanomarinus sp. HR1
ATTGTCATCATGAATTTATTATCGCAATTTAAAAGCGTCTCTCCTTTATAGGAGGAGACTGGTATGTGAGTTGACTTTGAGAAAGCCTGCTGCGAATAAGCAGTTCTAAGTATCCTATCGCTGCAGCTGTAGGGTCCACAACAGGCACCGGTGTTCCCCTGGCTGTCATTTGTTCAGAAAGATACTGAGCCATACCAAGCATTCCTGTACAGCCTAAGACGATAGCTTCTGCTCCGTCCTGTTCAACCGCCTTTATCATACTTGTAAGAAGCCTTTGCTGCACAATATTTCTATCTTGTAGTTCAAGCACATTGGTATTGATATGCCGTATTGATGCAATATTACTCTCAATTCCTAATTTGCGAGCAAGATCGCTTATCATGGGGATAACATTTGGTAACACCGAGACTACAGACCATTTACTTGCAATGAGTGAAGCGGTAAGTGCTGCCGGCTGAAATCCCCCGACTACAGGTATTCTAACCAATTCCCGAGATGCTTCAACACCAGGATCACCAAAGCAATCTATGAATACACCATCGAATCCGTCTTTTTCAGCTTGTACTACTTTGTCAATAATGTTGTAGGCTGCGAGTGTATCATCATATCGACTCTCTATAGAAACAGGACCTTTATCGAGATTCACAACATCAATTTCCATATCTGGTGCCTTAAATTGTGATGTTTCGGTTAGTACTTCTTCATTAAATATGTCGCTTATAATTGGAACAACAATCTGGATTTTCAATATCTCATCCCCTTGCAAACTCCAGTTAATGTAGTCTTCCTAAAAAACCATTTGNNTTTTAGGTGAAGTACTGTGAGTGCATCACCATCGATTTGCAAACCAAGTTCTGTAATCATTTAAAGGTTGATAGTTTGGTGAATCTCTGTTAATAACTTCGGCTCTTCGCTCTTCAGTATGGAAAGATATGATTAAGATGTCCTCTTAAAGATATTTCTTAACGATGAAGTCTTGAAGATTTCGCTATCTACGGAAACTTTTATGTTCAATATGCTACTCTCATGAATTGTTTCTTTTGTATCTTGGATATTATATTACCCATAGAAAACAGCAAAGACCCACCTTTTTATTACCCCTTTTAACTTCCCAACATTTTGGGGTTAAAAGTGCTGTAAAAATGGGAGACTACAAA
>MZXQ01000315.1:0-1171 GCA_002926195.1 Candidatus Methanomarinus sp. HR1
TTAAACGTCAAATTGTGGCGGCACATCTATGCTGCAGGCATATGGCCTGGTTCGAGCCGCCATCATTTGACTATCGCAGAAATCTCATAGAACCAGCATTCTCAAGATGCAACATAAGGCTCTCTATGAAATTAAGCACCTTAACATCCCCTGGTCCTGAGAGTTCCGGGATATCTGGCCGGGTATTCTAATTTCACTTTTTGCTATAAAAGTGAAATACGCTTGCGAAATTATATGGGATTGCATAGAAAAAGCCCAAAAATACCCATTTTAGTTCACTTTCTTTATAGGAGGTGAAGTGACATAAAGAAAAATATCCGGCCAGATATGACCATAAGCGGGGATGTCAAATTCGAGTAGATAAATGAAAGTATCTTAACTATCTATCTGCCGACAANNAACAAGCTCTAAATATTTTTTTGTTATTGCTTTTTTCTCTGCTATTTTTTGTGCTTTTATTGCAATTATAAATCCTATTACAACTGCTTCGTCTGGATTGATGTACTGATCTTTGACAGCATCCAGGATAGCATCAGGTCCTTCCCAATATAAATCATCAAATTGCTTGAAAAGCTCTTGATTTTCTTTTATCAATTCACTGAATTTTTTATTTAACATTTCGAGATAATCCTTTCCTTATTCATTGAAATATGTAGATATCTCATATTATATAATATATTATAATTTACATTTTATCGGCTTTGGGACAAAATTACTCAATCTGAAACCATCAAATTAGCAATTTAGCTTAAAAAATTGTAACTATTCAGCTACTCCAAAGGTAAGATCACAGATGGAAAATACGAAAATTAAAAAATTATAAACTCTATACCTCCACCAACTTTGCTTCATCCCACATTTCATTAAATTTTTCTTCTATTCTTCTGGCTAACTTTTCATCCCATATTTTTGTCATAGCCAGGGTATTACTCGGGTCAGTGGGGTCGTCCACCTGTAGAACCACCTTCTCAGAGTCAATGATCATAAAATATGTCGTTGAAATACTACTTGTTGTCCTTAGATTAATATTCTGTAATGCTCCTTTGGGGCCATTCAATTTCCTAAAAATATCCTTAAAAATATTCATCATTTCTTCAGATGCCAATACTCTAAATTTTATACCCCGCAGTGAAGCCTTGATAACTTTATCCATGATAAAAGGCATGTTTTT
>MZXQ01000315.1:1251-1538 GCA_002926195.1 Candidatus Methanomarinus sp. HR1
ACAATCAAATCTCTTGTTTGTTGCAGATCTTTTTCCATATCTTCCTTTTTCATTTTAAGAATATGATCAAATGCCACCTTTGCTGATTTTGCTTTATATTTTTTTGGCCTGGTATTTTGAACCTCGATCAGTCCCTTACTGATAAGTATGTTCAATGTCTCATAGATCTTTCCAAAAGGTATCTTTGCTTCTTTATATATTGTGCTTGCCTCGGCAATTCCGTGTGTCAGGATATTCAAATATGCGTCTGTTTCATATTTAGTTAGTCCAAGTTCCCGTAGTGATTT
>MZXQ01000315.1:1553-1855 GCA_002926195.1 Candidatus Methanomarinus sp. HR1
TTAGCCCAATCTTAATACAACTGTATAGTTGTTTTAAGAACTATATAACATGTACGAATATAATGAGGAATAAAAATGATAAAAATTAAACAGATAAAAATCCTGGCCAAATCGACTGCTTTAGTATTAATTCTAACACTATTACTAATACTAATAGTTCCTTGCGTCACTGCAAGAGGTTATGATGCTCCGTCAAGTGCTAATCTGCAGATATTAACTGCAGAAATTAATCCACAGCCTGCCAGACCAGGCGAAGATATGTTTGTAAAGATCAATATTGAGAATTATGCAAAAGACCCTGC
>MZXQ01000315.1:1875-2098 GCA_002926195.1 Candidatus Methanomarinus sp. HR1
GTGTGTCAAAACACCATACCAATACTACCATAACAATACCAAAAATCTCTGCATTTGGCAGTTATGAAGCTTTGTATTTTTTTACTGTTGATCCACTGGCACGATCAGGAGAATATGAACTTACTTTCAAGATAGCAAGTATGCATGGTAGGACAGTCGGATCAATTACAAATATAAGGATTGATATTGAGGGAGATCCTGATCTGGTATTGAAGAATTCATC
>MZXQ01000315.1:2146-4605 GCA_002926195.1 Candidatus Methanomarinus sp. HR1
AGAGTAAGTTTGGAATTAGATCAACTTCCTCAAATCATTCCATTAGATGACAGCAGCAGATTCATTCGGGAATTGGATGCACAGGAATCAGAAACAGTATCATTTCGATTAAAGGTTGCCAGCGNNAATTATAGTGTAACCTCAACTGAAGTTATTGGTCTTGATGTCCAGGGTAAAGCTAAACTGACAATTGCCAATATTAAAACAGATCCGCTGCTTGGTTCGGTCAATGAAGAAATGACTCTTACGATCAGGATCGAAAATGCGGGAGAAGGGGATGCAAAATCTGTTAAAGTAGCTATAGCGGATCTCCCATTTCCTGGAATAAAAGAAGCTTTTCTTGGAAAAGTAGAAGCTGATGATGACAGCCCGGCAGTGTTTACTTTAATACCGGATAAAGGCGGTGAATTCACGTACTCTCTTGTGATCACTTATGAAGATGATTTTGGAGAACATACCAGTTCAGAAGAATTAAACCTCATGGTAAACAGTAAAAACGGGAGTATAATAAATAATATTGTCCTGATCTCTCTTTTTACTCTGATCGGTATTGGATTATATTACTTCAAGAAAAAAGAGGAATGAAAATGTTTAATGATCTTAAAGTTTCCTTTTTTTTAGCATGTAAGTCTATTCAAAGAGGAAATAAAGGAACATCTATCCTGACAGTTTTGATCATATCACTGATATTTGTAAACCTTATTTTCTTTCCTTCTGTCGTTGAGGGTGTAGAGGAAACATTAATTCGACAATCGATAGAACATGTTTGCGGTAATGTAGTCATCGAACCAAAAGATGATCAACGCTATATAGATAATGCAGATAGTATTGAAAAAAAAATAAATAAATTGCCTGGAGTAGTTGGAACATCATCACGTTACATGACAGGTGCTACCTTCTTTTATAACAATAAATTGAAAAGTGGGTCAGTTCATTCGATTGATCCATCTGATGAAGAAGTTGTAACTAAATTCCATTCAGGATTGATAGCCGGTGAATACTTAGGGAAAGAGAATACCAATGAGATTCTATTAGGAATTGATATAACCGGCAAAGAAGATGAAGTGACTGGCGATTCTGATCTTGGTGGTGTACAAGTAGGTGATAAAATTGATGTGACCTTTAGCAACGGAATCATAAGAAAGTACAGGGTTAAAGGTATTTTTGATATTAGTTCTATAAATATTAATAGATATGCTTTTATTACCGAAAAAGAGATGGAATCTGTACTGGGAGTTGAAAACCAGGCCTCAGAGATCCTTGTTAAACTCTCCCAGAGGGGAACTGAAGAAGAGTACAGGACTAATTTCGTAGAACTTGGCATAAGTGAAGATGTCAAAACCTGGGAAGAAAAGACTGCTGGAAAAATAGGGAGTCTCGTGAACAGCTTTTCTCTTCTCACTGTTATTTCAACTGTTATCAGTCTTATTATGGCTGTGGTTGTAATATTTATAATAATTTATATCAATACAGTCAATAAGAAAAGGCAAATAGGCATCTTAAAAGCTATTGGGATCGAACAGAATGTGATAATAAATTCATATGTGATCCAGGTATTGTTCTACTGCTTTTGTGGTATTGCCGTAGGATTGCTCTTGTTTGGGATTATAACATCTTATTTAAGTGTGAATCCTATACGCTTCCCCCTGGGTTATGTTGAACCTATGGTAGAACAGGTACTTATACTTCAGAACATCATCAGTCTAATTGTTTTTTCATTGATCGCCGGATTTATTCCAGCATGGAGAACAGCAAATGAGAATATATTAAAAGCTATATGGGGTTAAAAAATGATAACGATTACCAATTTAACACGAACCTATGTCATGGGAACAGTCCATGTACATGCTTTAAAAGGTATTTCTTTAAAGATCAATAAGGGAGAGTTTATTTCAATAATGGGTGCAAGCGGCAGCGGAAAATCCACATTGCTGCATCAGTTAGGTCTGCTGGATATACCAACGCAAGGCGAGATCCTTATTGATGGGAAAGATGTTTCGAAACTTTCAGAAAAAGAAAGGTCATTGTTCAGATTAACTCAACTGGGATATGTTTTTCAGGAGTATGCGATAATAAGTGAATTGACTGCTCTTGAAAATGTATATCTGCCTATGTTGATGACGGGAAGAAAGAAACAGGACTGTATCAACACTGGTATTGATATTCTAAACAAGGTCGGTCTTGGAGATAGACTTGACCATCTCCAGCATGAGCTATCCGGGGGACAGCAGCAGCGAGTAGCCGTTGCAAGAGCTCTGGTTAATAAACCTAAAATACTCTTTGCAGACGAACCATGTGCAAATCTGGATAGTAGTTCCTCAAGACAGATACTTGAATTATTTAAAAAATTGAATAAGGAATTAAAGCAGACCATAGTAATGGTCACTCATGAGGACTGGCATATGGAATATAGTGATCGTGTTATTCATTTGAAGGACGGTTTGATCTGATATGGAATG
>MZXQ01000315.1:4639-5669 GCA_002926195.1 Candidatus Methanomarinus sp. HR1
ATAAAGGTTTGATCTAATATGAACGAAAAAAATAAACATGTGTGTCCTGTTGAAAATGCTAAGAGCCTTGATAATATTTTCAGAAAACTTGTCCAGAATCCAAAGAAGATATTAAAAGACTATGTCAAAGAAGGCATGACTGTCCTGGATGTAGGATGCGGTCCTGGATTTTTTTCAGTAGAGATGGCTGATATGGTCGGTGAATCAGGAAAAGTGATCGCTGCAGACCTGCAGCAAGGAATGCTTGAGAAAGTAGAGAAAAAGATTAAAGGATCCTACATTGAAAATAGAATTGAACTGCATAAATGTGAAAAGGATAGAATAGGCATTACAACAAAGGTCGATCATATCCTGGCTATATATATGGTTCATGAGGTCCCTGATATGGATAAGTTCCTGGCTGAAATGTACTCAATATTAAAACCCGGTGGATCTTTTTTCATCATGGAACCGCCTTTCCATGTATCAAAAAAGGCATTTGAAGAAACTGTGAACAGAGCATGTGCCATAGGATTTAAAGAAATTAAAAGACCAGGAATGATCTTAAACAAGGCNNTGTGGCATTGGATCGTAAAGTTTAACAACCGTTGCCACTACTATGATCCAGTATGAAAGAAAAAATTATGCATAATATAGGATTGATAATAATCCTGTTTATTGCATTATCTTTATTAATTTTTTTATTGAAAATCCTGGTTTATGGTTTATTTAGTGGAATGCTCATCTGGAGTATCATTGTTGTTATTCAAATACTCAATATGCTTGTTGTAGTATCAGCAATAATTCTATTGATCTTATTTACATTAAATTTAGGACCGTGGGCTCATGAAAGTGACGTTAATAACACAAAGACTAACAACAAGGATGTAGATCCTTTTAGTATAATAATTGATAGACGTTTGCATAAACTGACATTAGTAATATTCCTAATCATAATTTTTTCAATTTTAATTTATAGTTTCTTCAGTGGAATGCTCATCTGGGGAATTATTGCAATAATCCAGATACTTATTTTAATGGCTTTACTATA
>MZXQ01000314.1:0-1895 GCA_002926195.1 Candidatus Methanomarinus sp. HR1
CAGACCAATCCTGCCACTCAACGCTTCTTTATTCGCCGATGAAAGAAATCTTGGTATATCATTTATGTGCTTTTCTTCTTCGATCCTCAAAATATCACCTCTTAATAAGACCTATATCGTAAAGTGATATAAAATTATTCATGACATAAGTTAAAAAATTAATGGAAGCTTTTAATACCCTTTTTTAGTAGATGACTATTGTTGTGTCAACCCTATGTTATATTGTAAGTTTTTTAATATTTCTGCATACAATTCTGTTGAGCATCGCCAGCCATTATGTAGCATTTCATTGAGGCCATTAATAGTTTCTTCTTTTGTCAGCAGCCCCATTTTCTTCATTCTAAGAAGTAAATAAATTGTTCCATGATGTTCTATCCCCTCTATCTCTGCCATTCCTCTGGCTTCCTCATCATCCAGCAGGGCAATACCATATAACTCAGAAGCCAGAGCAAGCACTTGCGCATCACCGTTATGAATTTTAGAATTTTCTTTAAGGTGACTTAAGTATTGTTTATTGGTAGGCATTTTAATATTGATTATTCCTTTTGTAATGATTTTTTCAATAAGATACACCTCTGAGTACCCACTCTTTTTTCCTTCTACTACAACTTCATTATAGACTGACTCGGGAGTGTATTTCTCTTCAGGAAAATGTGTTATTTTTTCAATAAAATTTATTTTCCCGAGATAAATCAACGGCGTTGCATCAAAAATAAGTGGCTTCATTTCAATGCCTTTTCAATGTCTTCAGTTATGTATTTTTCAGATTTAATCCAGACCGTTCCTTTTTCACGAACAATATCAGCAAGATCCCATACTGAGATTCCTGACATTTGGGCAGCTTTTAAAAAAGTTACTTTTCCTTCTTCGAGATACTTAAGAGCTTGTTGTTTTTTCCAATGCTGCAATCCTTCAGCCAACAGTTTTCTTATTGAAGCTGATTTTTCAAGGGACTCTTCTTTCATAAAAGACTCAAGTTCTTTAAAAACATCTTCAGGAATTCTTGCTGAAATGCTTATTTCTGTCATGTATACTATGTATTCATTGTATACTACATATAGTTTTCTTATGGTATAATTGCCTCTTGAGAAATCTGTGTAAATCCTTAACCGATTATAAATGTCAAAATACCATACTTTTTTAAAGTGGATACCACTTATTCGATAATGAGGTTGGTTAATTTACAGATCATAAAGCATATTGCCAGAATAAATAGTACATTATTTCTATTCATCAATACCATAAGCTAACTCATGAAAAAGATGTATCTCGGAAAATTGGTACTTCACTGGTGTCCTGAATGCAATCTCCCGGTGCTGGGTGAAACATGTGCTTGTGGCAGCAGCACACAAAAGGTCAATATCACACCACCCGGTGATATCAGACCTGCGTTTGATTATGATATCGACTATATCAATGCCACGGCAATTGAAATGTTCGGAGCACCTTTGATAGCTACTGGCAAAATAGCTATCCTGAATAAAGTACCATCAGACGACCGTATGGAAGAAATAATAGTAGATGGTGCTGCACTGGCCAATATCAGGTTTGTGATCGAATCAAAACAGTGGGTACTTCTAACCAGAATGGAAGGAGCTGTCCGGTTATTTCCAGGCAAGGATAAACGGCGCAGATGGGTAATGATCGATGCTTCAGCAGTAGGACCAATATCAGGTGGCGCTAGTACTCTGGCTCCAGGCGTTATTGATGCAGACCCTGAGATAGTACCGGGTGATGAAGTTATTGTACTTACACCCGAAAGCAGACCTGTAGCTGCCGGCAGGGCCAGGATGGACGGGATAGAGATGGTAGAAGCCTCATATGGAATGGCAGTACGCACAAGATGGAGCGGCATGGTAGAAGTTAATGAACGAACTGATAAACAAACATGGGAT